>NZ_JARVSP010000012.1:0-258523 GCF_030209115.1 Pseudomonas sp. FR229a
AATATCAACCAAAAGGGGCAGTTATCGCTTGAGGACAACCATAGAATCTCCCACAGGTCGAAATGCAGTGCAAATGTGGGAGCGAGCCTGCTCGCGATGAGGCCATCCAACCCACCGCAAAAACCTCAGGAAACCCCACCATGCCCGCCATCCACAAATCCCGGGTCGAAATGCATTGCAAATGTGGGAGCGAGCCTGCTCGCGATGAGGCCATCACATTCACCGCCATCATTTCAGGAAATTCACCATGCCCACTCTCCACAAAATCCTGATCGCCAACCGCGGTGAAATCGCCTGCCGCATCCAGCGCACGGCCCAGGCGCTGGGCTATCGCACCGTCGCCGTGTTCAGCGATGCCGACGCCGATGCGCTGCATGTGCAAATGGCCGATCAGGCGGTGCACATTCGCCCGGCGCCGGTGCAGCAGTCCTACCTCAACATTCCGGCGATCATCGAAGCCGCCCGACGCAGCGGCGCCGATGCGATTCATCCCGGCTACGGCTTCCTTTCGGAAAACGCCGATTTCGCCCGCGCCTGCGCCGAAGCCGGGCTGATCTTCATCGGCCCCAGCGCCGACGCGATCGAACTGATGGGCAGCAAACGCCTGTCGAAGATCGCCATGCTTGATGCCGGTGTTCCATGCATTGCAGGCTACCAGGGCGCCGCGCAGGACGACGCGACCCTGCTGGCCGAGGCCGAGCGCATCGGTTATCCGCTGATGATCAAGGCCAGCGCCGGTGGCGGTGGACGCGGCATGCGCCTGGTGCACGAGGCCAGCGAACTGGCGGCGCAACTGCGCACGGCTCGTTCCGAAGCACTGAACGGTTTCGGCAGTGACGAGTTGATCCTTGAGCAGGCACTGATCGAACCCCGCCATGTGGAAGTGCAGCTGTTCGGCGATCAGCACGGCCATCTGGTCTACCTCGGCGAACGCGATTGCTCGATCCAGCGCCGCCATCAGAAAGTCATCGAAGAAGCACCCTGCCCGGTGATGACCGCCGAGCTGCGCCAGGCCATGGGCGAGGCGGCGCTCAAGGCCGGGCGCGCGGTGGATTACGTCGGCGCTGGCACCGTGGAGTTTCTGCTCGACGCGCGCGGGCAGTTTTATTTTCTGGAGATGAACACGCGCCTGCAGGTCGAACACCCGGTGACGGAAATGATCACCGGACTTGATCTGGTCGCATGGCAGTTGCTGGTCGCCGAAGGCCAGCCGCTACCGCTGACGCAGGAACAGATCCATCTCGACGGTCACGCCATGGAAGTGCGCCTCTACGCTGAAGATCCCGCCGCGGACTTTCTCCCGCAAACCGGCCGGATCGCCGCATGGCAGCCAGCGCTGGGGCACGGCGCGCGCATCGATCACGGTCTGCTTGAAGGTCAGTCGGTCAGCCCGTTCTACGATCCGATGCTGGGCAAACTGATCGCCCACGGCGCCACTCGTGAAGAGGCGCGGCGCAAGCTGTTGCGTGCGGTGCAGGACACCGTGCTGCTCGGGGTGCAGAGCAATCAACGTTTGCTCGAAGGCCTGCTGCAACATCCGCAGTTCATCAGTGGCGACTTCAGCACCGCTTTCATCCAGCAGCACTTTTCCAGCCACGCCAGTCTCAACGCCCATGTGCCAACGACGGAGCAACTGGCGATTGCCGTGGTGTTGTTCTATCAGGCCAGCGCCCTGCCCCATCGCGCCCCTTTGAACGGCTGGCGCAACAACGCCAGCGTGCCTCTGCACTATCGACTCGGCAGTGACGAGCAGGACTGGGCACTGTCGGTGCTGGCGCGCAAATCCGGTGAATGCGTCGTGCAGGTCGGCGAACGCACGCTGGAATTGAAAGTCATCGAGCACACCGCGCAATCGGTCACCATGGAGGTCAACGGTCTGCGCCAGCGCCACGCCTATCGTCTGCACGACGGGCAGCTCTGGCTGTTCACCCATCCGGGCAGCCTGCGCCTGGAGGATCGAACTCATGCGCAGATCGGCAGTCAGACCAGCGTCGCCTCCGGCACCCTGAAAGCACCGATGGACGGTGCCATTGTCGACGTGCTGGTCAGCGAAGGCAGTACGGTGAGCAAGGGTCAATTGCTGGTGGTGCTGGAGGCAATGAAAATGGAGCATCCGCTGAAAGCCGGCATCGATGGCGTGCTCAAACGGGTGCAAGTGAAGGTCGGCGATCAGGTAAAAAATCGTCAGGTTCTGTTGCAGGTCGAGTAGTCGCCCGGACACAAGCGCGGGGTTTGACTACGCTCTGATAAATCAGAACGCGGAAATCAGGAACCCTGCGATGCCCCATTGGCTGGTCATAGATCTGGAAGCCACCACAGACGAGGGTGGCTGGCCGGTGACGGAGATGGAAATTATCGAGATCGGTGCGACGCTGGTCGATCGTGCCGGGCGCGAGCAGGATCACTTCCAGCGCTTCGTCAAACCAACCCGCCGTCCATTGCTGACGCCGTTCTGTCGGGAGCTGACGCACATCACCCAGGCCAACATCGATTCGGCACAACCGCTGAGCGACGTCTGGCCGGCTTTCGAGCGCTGGCTGGCGCAGCATCAGGCTCGCCTTGAAGGCTGGGCCAGTTGGGGCGGTTACGATCGCCAGCAACTGCTGCAGGAATGGCAGCGCCTGAACATCGACAGTGGCCTGAGCAAAGTGCCGCACATGAACCTCAAACAACGCTTCGCCAAGGCCCGCCGCCTGGAACGACCGCTTGGGCTCAACGGCGCGCTGCAACTGGCGGGCATGCAGTTCAGCGGTCAACAGCATCGGGCCCTGGAAGATGCGCGCAATACTGCACGATTACTGCCGCTGGTCCTGCCGCTTTAGGGGCGTGACGAGGTTGCAAGCCTTGTGCATACTGGCCGCCCCCTTTCAAGCCCTTTTCGAGGAATCCGCCCATGTTTAAAGTCAACGAGTACTTCGACGGCACCGTCAAGTCGATCGCCTTTGGCACCGCTGAAGGTCCGGCGACCATTGGCGTCATGGCCCCGGGCGAATACGAATTCGGCACCAGCCAGCGGGAAATCATGCACGTCGTTTCCGGCGCGCTGAGTGTAAAACTGCCAGACAGCAGCGACTGGGAAACCTTCGCCGCCGGCAGCCAGTTCAACGTCCCGGCCAACAGCAAGTTCCAGCTGAAAGTCGCCGTCGATACCGCTTACCTGTGCGAATACCGCGGCTGATCCCGCCGGTTTTCACAGCGCAAAAAAATGCCCGTGTCCAGAAGACACGGGCATTTTTCATTTCAGCGACAGCCTATTCGAGAACTTCCACCGGCATGCCGACTTCCAGGCGGCCGTTGCCGTCGTTGACCAGATTCTGCCCGAACATTGCGCCATCGGCGGTAGAGCGGTGCTTTTGCAGTGTCGCAAAAGGCTCGCGATCAGCGCTGCGCTCACCGGTTTGCGGGTCGACCGTGGTCATGATGCAGCGCGCGCACGGCTTGACCACGCGGAATTCGATGTCGCCGATGCGAATACGCTTCCAGTTGTCCTCGGCGTAAGGAGCGCTGCCTTCGATGACCAGGTTCGGGCGGAAACGCAGCATCTCCAGCGGTCGTCCGACTGTTTCCGCAAGCGCCAGCCGCGAGGCTTCGCCGATCAGCAGCAACGGATAACCGTCCGCGAACGCCACTTGATCGTCGTCCTTGCCGAATCCCGACTGGGTGGTGCGCGCCCGCTCCAGTGGCATTTGCACCAGACGCGTCGGTTTGCCGAGGAAGTCGCTGACAAATCGCGCGGCTTGATCACCGGCGTCCGGAACACGCAGGGTGTCACGCCAGATCGTCACCCCGCGCAGCTCGGCGTCGGCCGCAGGCAATGGGACTTCGATGGAGCCTTGGTCTGGAGCGCTCAGGGTCAGACCGCCGCTGGCATTCCACAATGCCGACAACTGACTCATTTTCGCTTCGGCACGCTGGGTCAGAAAGCGTCCGCTGGCCTCGTCCACCAGCATCCAGCGTCGATCGCCCGCCAGGCCCAGCTTGTCCAGCTCGATGCTTTGCAGGATTTCGCCCTTGCCGGATTTCAACGGGTAACGATAAAGCGCGCTCAGACGCAGCATGGCCAGCTCCCTGATGGAAAAACGCCACCCTATACGAGCTTCAATGCTGAATCAAAGCCGTAGTGGGTTTGAACATATCCGTTGTGGGAGCGAGCCTGCTCGCGAAAGCGCAGGCTCAGACAGCATGGATGGTGAATGTGCCGGCGTCTTCGCGAGCAGGCTCGCTCTCACAGGAAGCAAAATCTGCGTGTTTCAGGCTGGCACGGCGTCGAGCATAAGGCGCTGGCGCACCACATCGACCAGTTTGTCCGGCTGGAACTTGGACAGGAAGTTGTCGCAGCCGACCTTCTTCACCATCGAGTCGTTGAAACTGCCAGACAGCGAGGTGTGCAGCACGACGTACAAGCCACGCAGACGCGGGTCGTTGCGGATTTCCGTGGTCAGACGATAGCCGTCCATTTCCGGCATTTCTGCGTCGGTGAAGATCATCAGCAGTTTGTCAGTCATGTGCACGCCGGTATCGGCCCAGGCCTTGAGCATGTTCAAGGCTTTCAAACCGTCGCTGGCGATGTGCATTTTCACCCCGAGCTGGCCGAGGGTGTCGCGCAATTGCGAAAGCGCCACATTGGAATCATCCACCAGCAACACTTCGCGCCCACGGGCGCGCTCCAGTACCGGGTCGTCGAGTTTCTCGCGCGAGACCTTGGCGTTGTACGGGACGATTTCGGCGAGGACTTTTTCCACGTCGATGATCTCGACCAGTTGATCGTCGACCTTGCTGATCGCAGTCAGGTAATGCTGGCGGCCGGCACTGGTCGGCGGCGGCAGAATGGCTTCCCAGTTCATGTTAACGATGCGGTCGACACCGCCAACAAGGAAGGCCTGCACCGAACGGTTGTATTCGGTGACGATGATCGTGCTGTTCGGGCCCGGCACCAGTGGGCGCATGCCGATCGCCTGGGACAGGTCGATCACTGGCAATGTCTGGCCGCGCAGATTGACCACGCCGCAGACAAAGGGATGACGCTGCGGCATCAAGGTCAGCTTCGGCAGTTGCAGTACTTCCTGAACCTTGAACACGTTGATCGCGAACAACTGGCGTCCGGCCAGGCGAAACATGAGGATTTCCAGGCGATTCTCACCCACCAGTTGCGTGCGTTGGTCTACCGTGTCGAGAATGCCGGCCATCAATGACTCCTGGGCTTGTTCTGATGAATTCACTATGGGGGTTTATCGGCCGCGTTCAGCTAATCTTGATTGCTGTAAGCAGCACCCGTAAAAATGCCATAAACGCCCATTGATGTCACACTGACATCATGCTTTACTGGCGTTCGTGATTTCATCTGCTAGATTCATTGCGGCGCGACCTCGGTTTGCACGTTAGGTTCCCGCGCCTAAGGGATTCCCCTAGCCACAATCAGGCCCAACCTGATATTCGCCCTTTCCAATAGCCATTACTGTGACGCCATTCTCATTGCATGAACGGAGTCAGGCTATTGTGTGCGATCGCAATTCAGTGGCAACCCACCCTCTGGAACCCCTCGGTCCGTGCACCTGCACCGCCGGGCGCGATCTGCCGACGATCCACGATCGTCGCCACACACGGCCATCCGTCAACCAACACGACGTGGTGGAGATGAACATGCCAATCGACCGTAAAGACTGGGCGCAGCGCTTCCCCGAATTTCTGGTCGAGGCCGAAACGCTTCTCGCCAAGTCCGAAGAATGCCTGAACCACCTGCAACTGATCAGCAATGACAAGGATGCCATTGACTGCATGCTCGGCACCCTGCTCAAGCTGGCGGGCCGGGCCGAAGCATTGGCGCTGGAAGCGATCTCCGAGTTTTCCCTGCATATCTACAACCTGCTGAATCTGACCCAGGGTCATGTCGACCTGCACGAGCAGGCCCTCGATGCACTGCGAGACTGCTTCACCCTGATGGCGTGGCAGCTTGAACTGGTCGATCCTAAAACCGGCCAACTGAGCCTCGATGAAAGCGAGCAGGCAGCCTTGCTTGAAGCGTTCGCGGCGCACATGGGCCAGGACACCCTTGAGCCGAAGACGGCGAGCAAACGTTTGCTCCCTTCGTCTCTGACGGCGCGCCAAGCTTGAGAAACCAGGCCGCGATACTGTCGTAATTGAATAGTTGATACCTGCCAGCGACAATCCGGGCAAAATAATCCGCCCGACCAACGGCTGATTTCCAAGTGCCGGCATCAGGGTTTTCCCTGTGTGCACCCGGCGATACTTCCAGGCAAATCGAAGTCGTCCAAATACAATAATTCCAACTTTTCCAATATGGAACTTGCGTCCACGATCCGGTATTTCCTGACCAGATAGACATATATAGCGACCGCGACCAACGGTATGTTAAGTGGTATTATGCCGCCGGTTAGTTGCCTGCCGATTAATGGCACACTGACTTCAGCGTTTCGGTACCGATGTTATTGCCGGTCAATGATTGCTTAACGAATGCGGTTTGAATCAATAACATAATTGACAGTATTTCCACACAGAGATCCGCCCGTTACCGGCCGGTCTGCCCGCAGCGAACATCCATTGGCTCCATCCGTTATGTACGCCAGTCTCAAGTCACTCATTACATGGCCACCCTCACGGGAAAACGCCCGGCGCTTCACACTGATGCTGTGTGTTCTGGCGACCCTTGGCAGTTTACTGGCCTATTGTTTTTCCGCAGGTATTCCGTTGGGGTTGCTGGCGATCGAGATCGCCGCGACCGCCTGCGTCTGGGTGCAATATCGCTTGTCGCGCAAGTCGATCAAGTTCCAGCCGCAAGAGCTGGCCGATCGTCTGCTGCAAGTCCAGGAAAACGAACGGCACCGCCTCAGCCGCGAATTGCATGACGATATCGGCCAATTGCTCACCGCCGCCAAACTGCAAAGTGACTGGCTCAAGCGTCGCCTGCCGGAAGATCTGCAAGAACAATGCGCGGTGCTGTGCGACACGCTGGACGAAACCCTGACCAAAGTGCGTGACGTCTCGGCCATTCTCAATCCGCGGCAATTGACCAGTCTGGGGCTTGAAGCCAGCTTGCGTGCGCATTTGCTCAAGACGCTGGCCAACAGCTCGGTCAACTGGAGCCTCGACTGCCAGCAACGGCTCAACGGCATTCCCGAGGAAATGGCGGTCGCGGCGTTTCGCATCGCTCAGGAAGCCGTTACCAATATCCTGCGCCACGCGCAGGCAAAAAATCTGTTGATTCGAGTGCAGCGTCTGCCGCAAGGTCTGACTCTGCTGATCAGCGATGACGGTCTCGGTTTTGCCCCGGCGGCCGACCCGGCCAGAGAAGGCCAGCGCGGCATGGCCGGGATGGCCGAGCGCATCGAACAGTTGGGCGGCACATTGAGCGTTGTCAGCGAGCCGGGCAAAGGCACAAGAATCGAAGCACTTTTCCCCTGGGCGCCGCGAGCGCTCGAACGGGCCAGTACGAATAAGGTTATGCGTTGACTTGTAACTTACTTCTGGTGGATGACCACTCGCTGATCAGGGCCGGCGTGCGCGCTCTGGTACTGGATATTCCCGGTTACGCGGTAATCGGCGAAGCCAATGATGGTTCGCAACTGCTCGAAATGGTCGAGCAATTGAGCCCCGACATCGTATTGCTGGACATTTCGATGAGGGAAACCGGGGGCCTGGAAGCGCTGCAACGCCTCAAGCGCGTGCGCCCGCAGAGCAAGGTTCTGATCCTGTCGATGCACACCGATCCGGCGCTGATCATGCAGGCGCTGGAGTCCGGTGCCCATGGTTACCTGCTCAAGGACACCACGGCCACCGAGCTCGAACACGCACTGGAAGCCCTGCGCAACAACGAACGCTACCTCAGCCCCGCCATTGCTCATACGGTGATCAACCAGGCATTGACCCGTAACCAGAAGAGCCAGCCGGACATCGCCGATTCGCACAACCTGACGGCGCGCCAGCTGGAGATCCTTCGGCTGATCGTACGAGGCAAATCCACCCGGGAAATCGCCAACGGCCTGGGCTTGAGCGTCAAGACCGTGGAAACCCATCGCGCGCAGATCATGAAACGCCTGCAGATCTACGACGTAGCGGGTCTGGTACTGTTCGCCGTGCGTGAACAGATCATCAGCCTGGATGACTGATTGACGCTTGTGGGCCCAATAGCGGCGAGTCTTTCGGCAGGTGCACCTGCAACGCTGCGGGTTTCGCCACGAAGCGCAGACTATCGCCTTCCAGCGGCTCGCCGTCGAGATTGATGCTCAGCCCTTCGGCGACCTTGATCTCGACCCACGGCAACCGCGCGCGTACAAACATGTTGTCGAGGCCAAAGCCCTCGCTCAGCAAATTCTTCAGTGTCCCGACCAGTTCCTGCGGCGCCGGCAAAATGCTGATATCCAGCAGACCGTCGTCGACTCGCGCCTCGGGGCACAACACATGCCCGCCACCCGCCTGCCGACCGTTGCCGATGCCCAGTGCCAGCAGTTCGCCCTGCCAATGGAAATCCGGCCCCTGCAACTCACCGTAAGCGGCGTGCAGCTCGCTGAACCGGGTCAGGCCAGTGAACAGATAAGCCGCGCCACCCAGGACTTTTTTCAGGTCTTCCGAGGTATTGGCGGTGACCTGGCTGCCGAATCCACCCGTCGCCATGTTGAGGAAAATCTGCCCGCCGACTTCGCCCAGATCGATATCCGAAGGCTCGACGTCCAGCAGATCGAGGGCCTGCGCCGGCTCCAGGGAAATGCCGGCAGCCCGGGAAAAATCGTTGGCGGTGCCCAGTGGCAGCAAGACGAGACTGGCTTTTTGCGGATGCTGAGCCAATGCTTCGGCGATATCACGCAAGGTGCCGTCGCCGCCGCCGGCGATGATTTTCGTGTAGCCGGCGGCCAGCGCTTCTTCTACCAGACGCTGGGCGTCGCCGGCTTCCCAGGTCACTCGCACCGCAAGCTCCCAGCCTGACTCGCGCCTGGCCTCAACAGCGGCGCGGACATCCTCGTTGAGTGCCTGTTTGCCATGCAAGATCAGCAGTGCCCGGCGTTCACTCATAACGTCACTCCAAGAATTGAATCGATTGAAACATCTTGACCACGGCGTGCCTCGAAAAAGCCACCGGGGAGAGCAATTAATTCCTGTTCGAACAGCAAGCTTCCTGCACAGCGGTATTTTTTCTTACGAAACAACAGGAATCGGCTTAATTGACCGCGCCCGGCCCTTGGGTCACCGTGTGCTGGCAGCATCAACCTTCAACCCAATTACACAAGGATGTGCCGGTAATGAACGGATCCCCCCCGATTTATTTTCATGAATCGCGTCATGGAAACATCAGCAAGCGTGCAGTTGATTCATTCAGCGAGTACTTCCATGCACAACCATGAAACCAAGGCACCGGTGAGCCCGGTCGCCGCGCTCGCCGAAAGTCGTGCCAGTAAAAAAGCGGATTATTGCAACAGCGCCAAACCCACTGGAGAGTTTGATATGGAGCCCCGTGTCAGCGAGCTGGAAACCCATTTCAAATACATGCGCCGCGACATGGACGAAATGCTCAATGACGTCCGTACCATCAAACACCGTCTGGCGTATTCGGCGGGTGCGACCGCTGTCATCCTGGGACTGCTGGGATGGGTGGCCAACAGCCGATTCGACCAGTTGGTGACACTGATCAGCAACTGACCGAACCAATCGTTGCACGCGCCGTGCGTACCCGCCGACGCGTGCATGGGTGAGAAGGTCTACCCCAGAAGCTCACTGAGCGCAATGAAGTTCACTTCATCACCCTCGCTCAGCGTGCGGCCTTCTCGGACTTCGACCAATCCGTTGGCCCACGCCGCGCTACGCAGCACACCCGAACTCTGGTTGCGGTAGATGATTGCCCGCCCGTGCTCGAGACGTCCGCGCAAATATTCGCGACGGTTTCCGGCCACCGGCCAGACAAAACCTGCTGGCACTGCAAACTTCAGCGGTTCGACGTCTTGCACACCCAGGCGTCGCAACAGATAAGGCCGCGTCAGCAATGCGAACGTCACCAGCGTGGAGGCGGGATTGCCGGGCAGGCCAATCACCGGCACGTTGCGGAAATGGCCGAAGGTCAAGGGTTTTCCAGGCTTGATGGCGAGCTTCCACAAGGCCAGTTCGCCTTCTTCACGCAAGGCAATGCCGAGGAAATCCGCCTCACCGACCGAGACACCGCCGGTGGAAAGAATCAGATCGACATTTTGCAACTCGCCCAGCCGGGCCCTTGTGGTGGGCAGATCGTCCGGGAGAATTCCGCCATCGATGACTTCACAGCCCAGACGCTGCAGCCAGCTGCACAGAAGCACGCGGTTGCTGTTGTAGATCTGGCCCGGGCCCAGTGCCTGGCCGGGCTCAACCAGTTCGTCACCGGTGGACAATACCGCCACGCGCGGCTTGCGCACGACATTGAGGCCGGCGCAGCCAAGCGAAGCAGCCAGACCTTGCTCAATCGGCCCCAATCGGGTGCCTGCCTGCAGCACCAATTCGCCAACCGTGGTTTCCTGGCCCTGCGGACGAATGTTCTGGTCTGGTTTCAGCGTTTCAAGGAAACGCACTCGGCCGTCGGCCTGAACTTCAGCGTTTTCCTGCATCTCGACGCAGTCCGCGCCCGGCGGCAGCGGTGCCCCGGTAAAGATGCGAGCGCAAGTGCCTCGCTCCAACGGTTGCGGAGACTGCCCGGCGAAGACCTTTTGACTGACGGCCAGCGGCTCACCCTTCCAGTCAGCAAGGTTCAAGGCGTAGCCGTCCATGGCGCTGTTCGGCCAGGGCGGCAGATCCAGTGTCGAGATCAGATCTTCAGCCAGCACCCGTCCTTCCACCTGAGCCAACGGCAAGTGCTCGCGCTCGACAATGCGCGATGCATCGGCCATGGCCAGCAAACGCTCGAGCGCCGCTTCGACGGGCAACAAACTGCCGGCCTTGCCTGGCTTACCCACGGGATTCACAAGGCGCCGCCTGCTTCAGATGGGTGACGAAATTGCACGGACGATGACGGGCGTCCAGTTGCTCAGCGAGGATGCCGTCCCATCCGGTACGCACGGCATTGGTCGAACCTGGCAGGCAGCACACCAGCGTGCCGTTGGCCAGACCTGCCAGGGCACGGGACTGCACGGTCGACGTACCGATATCGGCCACGGATATCTGGCGGAACAGTTCGCCAAAACCGTCGACCTGCTTGTCGAGCAGGCACGCCACTGCTTCCGGTGTGCTGTCACGGCCGGTGAAGCCGGTGCCGCCAGTGATCAGCACCACTTGAACGACATCGTCGGCAATCCAGTTGGCGACTTGCGCGCGAATTTTATACAGATCATCTTTTAGCAGAACGCGCTCGGCCAGCGCATGGCCGGCCGCGATCAAGCGATCGACGAAGACCTGGCCGGAGGTATCGGTTTCCAGGGTTCGGGTATCGCTGACAGTCAGCACCGCGATATTGAGCGGCACGAAAGGTACATCAGCCTTGGCTTTCATAGGCTCTTCCAGTTGTAGGGGAAACAGCCCGGTGTTATATCACAGCGGCTCATTTTTCTGCCGCCCCTCTGGAGAGTCGTCATGCCCTTGAACAGCCCATTGCCACCCTGCTCTGTCCTGCTTCTGGCCGGTGGACGCGGCCAGCGCATGGGCGGTCAGGACAAGGGGCTCATCGAGTGGCTGGGCGAGCCTTTGATCGCGCATTTGCAGCGTAAGGTGCGGCCGCTGACCGACGATCTCATTATTTCGTGCAACCGCAATCGCGAGCGTTATGCCGCGTTTGCCGATCAGTTGGTCATGGATGATGAGGGGAACTTTCC
This sequence comes from Pseudomonas sp. FR229a, assembly GCF_030209115.1. Taxonomy (NCBI): domain Bacteria; kingdom Pseudomonadati; phylum Pseudomonadota; class Gammaproteobacteria; order Pseudomonadales; family Pseudomonadaceae; genus Pseudomonas; species Pseudomonas sp. FR229a. The sequence goes on from NZ_JARVSP010000012.1 coordinate 11,778, forward strand.
GGGCCCGCTGGCCGGGATTCGCGCAGGGCTGAAAGCGGCGCGTCATGCGCACTTGCTGGTGTTGCCATGCGATGTGCCACGGATCGACGAGGCGTTGCTGCAAGCCATGCTTGCCACCGCCGATCAGCAACGTGAAAAACCTTTAATGCTGCGCCACGGCGAGCACTGGGAACCGCTGCTGTGCGTGATTCCTGTGGCGCTATTGCCGGCATTCGAAGCGGCGTGGCACAGCGGTGAACGCAGCCCCGGGCGGGTGATGCGCGGTCTGGGCGCCGTCGCATTGCAATGCCCCGACAACGACCCACGACTGGCCAACCTCAACACCCCCGAATTGTTACATCTGCATAACACTGTGTCAGACTGACATTATCCAAGGAACTCTCACGCCTTGTTTACGTCTCAAGCTCAGTAACCAGAAGATTTCCCATTCGGAGACACACTCATGACTCAACGGACCCTCGCCACTTTCATGCTCGCACTGGGCCTGGCAACCCTCGCCGGTTGCTCCTCGCCAACAGTGATCACCTTGAATGACGGTCGCGAAATCCAGGCCGTCGACACCCCGAAATACGATGATGATTCGGGCTTCTACGAGTTCCAGCAACTGGACGGCAAAGAAACCCGCATCAACAAGGATCAGGTTCGTACCGTTAAAGAGCTGTAAGGCTCCGGGTCGATACCGGATACACAAAAGCCCGCATTGCGATGCGGGCTTTTTCATGGGCGTAGCAAAAGTGGATCGGTTGTCACCACTGCAAGGTGATCCGGCTTTCGAACTCCCGTAATTCACCCGTCACCGGATCAATGAAGCGCAGGCCTTGCGCAAGCAGCTTCAATGGGTTGGCGTAGTCGTCCTCGACATCTTTCAGCACAGTCGGATAAAAAGGATCGTTGCAGATACTCGCCCCCAGCGCGGTCATGTGCACACGCAGCTGATGCTTCTTGCCGGTCACCGGAAACAGGCCATAGCGCCACAGATCGCCGTTTTTCTCGCGCACCTCGACCGCCGTTTCGGTATTACTGACACCAGGCCCCTCTTGCATGCGGAAGAATGGCTCGCCATCGACCAACCGGCTCTTGTGTACCAACGGAAAATTCAGATCGGGCAGCGCCGGGGCAATCGCTTCGTAGCGTTTGTCGATCTGCCGCGTCGGGAACAGCGACTGATAGGCGGAACGGGTTTGCGGATTGGCCGAGAAAATCACCAGCCCTGCGGTGTGCCGATCGATGCGGTGCAGCGGCACCAGATGCGGATTGTCCAGCCGACGGATCAGCCGCCGCAGCAGGGTCTGCTCGACATATTCCCCGGCCGGCGTGACCGGCAGGAAATGAGGTTTGTCGGCCACCACCAGATGTTCATCGGCGTAGAGAATCGACTCGACCACCGGGATCGGTTTCTCGTCCGGTACTTCGCGGAAGTAATGAATGCGCAAACCTTCCTTGTACGGCAAGTCCAGTGCAATCGGCTGGCCCTGTGCATCCAGCACCCGCCCCCGAGCAATCCGGTCGAGCCACTGCTCGCGGCCGATGGCACTGAAGTGCTCGCACAGGCAATCGAGGACCGTCAGCCAGGGACCGGGCGGCAGGTACAACGTGCTGGCCTGATTGTGCGCAGCGGAAAAAACGGGAGTGGACATACGAAACAGGAATCCTCAATGCAGGCCGGCATTATCCAACACCGAGGCAAAGCCACCTAGCGCAGTTTCTTCACGCCGGCACCGATTTGAGTGCCGCCGCTTCGGTGAACTCCTTCAGCCAGCGCAACACATCGACCGCCTCCCAGCGCCCCGGATCGTACAAGGCATACAGCAGGCCCTGATAACCGACCACATCCAGCTGCTTGTGATAACCGGCGCGTTGAAACAGGGCTTCGATTTCGGCAAAGCAGGTATTGAAATGCAGCTTGTTGAACGGCGTCTTGCCTTCCGTGACCAGCCCGTCCAGGCGCAATTCGAGGACGGCCTCGCGCACCACGTCGACCGACATCCGGTTAACGCTGCTCTTCAACTGTTCGACATTGACCACGGTTCATCCCTCTGACTCGATTGCTGTATGAACATACAGTAACCGAAGAAGCCGGGGACTGCCAACGCAAGGATGGGTTGCTGCGACCAGCGGAATGAACAGGACAACTCTGCATCAGCGTAAAAACGCCACGATTTCATCGCCACTGAACGGCCAATCCAGCTCCGCGCCAGTGTCGACCCGCCGCAGTACCGGAATGCGCAAGCTGTACTTTTCGAACCACGACTCGTCTTCGGCGATGTCCACCAGTTCCACCAGCAGACCATGCTCGACAAAGGGCATCAGCTCGGCTTCGGCGACTTCACACAGATGACACCCGAGGGTGCCGAACAGCTGACATTCAGGAGGCATGACGGCATTACCGGAAAACAAGTGAGCCCATTCTAGGACGGTGCCGAACCCTCGTCGACCCGCCACCGCCCAAAGGATGCAACGCTGCTGGCGCAAAATCCTGACGCAAATCATTCGGCGCAAATTGCAATTGCGTCATCCTCGCGGACTTTTTGCCTCTACGCTTCAGAGGCCAACGCCCTGACAGCGGAGTGTCCCGTGTTTGCAAATCTGTTGATCATTCTCGCCTCGTCCCTGGTGGTGATTGCCCTGTTCCGGCGCCTGCGACTGCCACCGGTGCTGGGCTACCTGTGCGTGGGATTAATGGTCGGGCCGAACGCGTTCGACTGGGTCAACGAGAGCGAACATCTGCCGGATGTCGCTGAGCTGGGCGTAGTGTTCCTGCTGTTCTCGCTGGGCCTGGAGTTTTCCCTGTCGAAGATGATTGCGCTGCGTCAGGTGGTGTTTCGCCTCGGCAGTCAGCAGGTGCTCATCAGCACAGCCTTGCTCGGCACACTGTTGATGGGGCTGGGCATGCCGATGATGCCAGCGCTGTTGCTCGGTGCCGGTCTATCGCTGTCATCCACGGCGATTGTGACCAAGGAGCTGGGCAGTCTCGGTGAAGTATTCAGCAGCCACGGCCAGAACGCGGTCGGCGTGCTGTTGTTTCAGGACGTCGTCGCAGTGTTGCTGCTGACACTGGTGCCCGTGTTCGCCGGGACCAGCGAGCAGCCCTGGTACTGGGCCTTGCCGTTGACCCTGGGCAAAACCGTGGTGCTGTTCTTCGGCCTGCTGCTCGCTAGTCGCTGGTTGCTGCCAAGGCTGTTTCATGAAGTGGCGGCGTCACGCTCGGCGGAGCTGTTCGTCCTGCTGGCACTGGTGATAGTGCTGCTCACCGCATGGCTCACGCACTTGTTGGGCCTGTCGCCAGCCCTCGGCGCCTTTCTGGCCGGCATGTTGCTCGGGGAGAGCCATTATCGGCACCAGATCGAAGCCGACATCCGGCCTTTTCGCGACATCCTGCTCGGCGTGTTCTTCGTCAGCATCGGCATGCTGATCGACCTGCAATTGTTCGTCAGTCACAGCCTGTTGATCATCGGCCTGACGCTGGGACTGATGTTGGTCAAGGGCATCGTGGTTGCGCTGCTGGTGAAGTGGCGTGGCAGCGACAGCGAAACCGCGTGGCGCAGCGGTCTGGCGCTGGCCCAGGGCGGCGAATTCTGTTTTGCCTTGATGGCGCAGATGCAACAGAACAGTTTGCTGCCGGCCGAACCGGGTGCCCTGCTGCTCGCGGCGACGTTCTGTTCGATGCTGCTCACGCCGCTGCTTTTGCGCGCAGCGCCGCGCCTTGCCGCCGTTCTGCACCGCAAGCCCAATCAGGAAGCGCAGATCGAACAGATCAGCGCGCTCAACGCCGATCTCGACCAACATGTGGTGATCTGCGGCTACGGACGCGTTGGCCAGTCCATCGGGCGCTTCATGGGCAATGCCGGGCAAGCCTATGTCGCGCTGGACAACGACCCGGTACGGGTACAGGAAGCCGCTAGCGGGGAAAGCGACGTGCATTACGGCGACTCGGCGCGTGGCGACCTGCTTACTGCCGTCGGCCTGCTACGCGCGAGGCTGCTGGTGATTGCCGTGGATCAAAGTGATGTGGCGTTGCGCATCCTCCGCGAAGCGCGCCGACTCAACCCACAGGTGCCGATCCTGGTGCGCACCCGTGACGACAGCCAATCGGCCGAGCTCAGAGCCGCCGGCGCCACCGAGGTGGTGCCGGAGCTTCTGGAGTCGAGCCTGATGCTCGCTTCACACGCACTGATCATGCTTGGCCTGCCAGCGCATCAGGTGCAGGAGAAAGTCGATCAGGTGCGCATCGATCGCTATCGCCTCCTCCACGGTTTCTACCCCGGAGCCAATGATGAGGAAATCTAGTCCTGACTCACCGCGCCGATCTTGTGCAGCGACAGGTCGGCGCCGTAATACTCTTGTTCCTGACTCAGGCGCAGCCCATGCAGAGCCTTGATCGCGCCGTAAACTACAAAGCCGCCGACCAGCGCCACCACGACGCCGAGCACGGTGCCGATCACCTGGCTGATCAGACTCACCCCGCCCAGACCTCCCAGCGCAGTCTGGCCGAAAATGCCGCAGGCAATTGCGCCCCACACGCCACACACGCCGTGCAGCGGCCATACGCCGAGGACGTCGTCGATTCGCCATTTGACTTGAGCAGCGGTAAAGCACCAGACAAACAAGGCTCCGGCAATTGCCCCCGTCACCAGTGCGCCGACCGGGTGCATCAGGTCGGACCCGGCACAGATCGCCACCAGACCGGCCAACGGGCCGTTGTGCAGAAAGCCAGGGTCATTGCGCCCGACGATCAACGCCGCAACGGTGCCGCCGACCATGGCCATCAGCGAGTTGACGGCGACCAGGCCACTGACACCTTGCAGCGTCTGCGCGCTCATCACGTTGAAGCCGAACCAGCCGACAATCAGGATCCACGAGCCCAGTGCCAGAAACGGGATGCTCGATGGCGCAAATGCGACCAGCCGACCATCGCGATAACGACCATTGCGCGGCCCGAGCAACAACACGGCGGCCAACGCCAGCCAACCGCCCATGGCGTGCACCACCACCGAGCCGGCGAAGTCGTGGAATGCGGCGCCAAACTTCGCCGCCAGCCAGCCTTGCAGGCCGAAGTTGCCGTTCCAGACCAGGCCCTCGAAAAACGGATAGATGAACGCCACGATCAGCGCCGTCGCGCACAGCTGCGGGACGAAACGCGCGCGCTCGGCAATACCGCCGGAAATGATCGCCGGGATCGCGGCAGCGAAGGTCAGCAGAAAGAAAAACTTCACCAGTCCATAGCCATGGTCGGCGCTGAGCACCGCGGCGGGTTGCATGAAGGTCACGCCATAGGAGATCCAATAGCCTATAAAGAAATAGGCCAGGGTCGAGACGGCGAAATCGCTGAGGATTTTCGACAGTGCGTTGACCTGATTCTTCTGCCGGACCGTGCCAACCTCCAGAAAGGCGAAACCGGCGTGCATCGCCAGTACCATCACCGCACCGATCAGAATGAACAAGGTGTTGGAACTGTGAACCAGCGTGTTCACAGCGCTTTGCAGATTTTCCATGAGGAGGCAGACCTGAAGGTTAAAAAGGCACCAAAGCGGTTCATGGGGACATTTCATGCACCAAGTTGCGCGCCGTCAGTCATCCATCCACAAATGGGATGAACTGATTTGGCGCACTGTTGATGTCCGATCACGAACCGCAAGCAGATGAATTGGATTTTTTCGCCCGGCAACAGCGCACGAATGCCAAGCGACGCACCACGACACAGCAAAAGTTGTACCAGGCATTTGCACTGAACCTTCACGCAAGGCTCATACTCGAACGCTTCAAAGCCACCTACGGAGATCCACCAATGGCCAGCATCAAGGCAAAGACTGCTCAAGAAATCCTGATGAACGACTTCCAGACTCTGGTTGCCGACACCGAACGCTTGCTCGAGCACACCAAGACCCTCGCTGGCGATCAGGCCGATGAGCTGCGCGCCCAGATTCATGACAGCCTGCTGCGCGCCCGCGAGACCCTGAAAGTGACTGAAGACACTCTGCGCGAACGCGGTCAGGCGGCGGTTACCGCTACTGAAGACTATGTGTCCGCCAACCCATGGCAATCGGTGGGCATCGCGGCCGGCGTCGGTTTTCTGATTGGCCTGCTGGCTACTCGGCGCTGATCATGTCGATCGGTGAATCCGGCCCGACTGCGGGCACCGCCTCCTCCACGCGTCGTCTCGGCGCCGCCGTTCTGGGCTTGCTGCACAGTCATGTCGAGTTGTTCGGCATCGAATTGCAGGAGCAGAAATCACGCACCGTCAGCCTGCTGCTGTTTGCCGGTCTGGCGCTGGTGTTTGCCCTGCTGTTGCTGGTGGGCCTGTCGACGCTGGTGATGATCATCTTCTGGGACACCTACCGTCTGGCGGCGATCATCGGCCTGTGCGTGTTCTACACGCTGGCGTCGATCTTCTGCGGCCTGCGCCTCAAAGCGGCGATTTTCGACGAGTCCTCCCCTTTCCACGGCACGCTCGAAGAGCTGGCCAACGACCGGGAGCGCCTGCTGCCATGAGCCTGCCTGAACTTCCGCACAACAGCTCGCGCCGGGAAATGCGCAAGGCCCTGATCCGCCTGCGCATGGAAATGCACCGTCAGGAAATCCGCCACGAAACCGCGCAAGTGCTGCAACCCTTGCAGCGCATGCGTGGCATGAAGCAGAACGTGCAGGACGGTTTCGGCATCAAGCATGCGCCGTTGTGGGGCGTGGCGGCGGTAACGCTGCTGGGTTTCCTCACCGGCAAAGGCTCGAAACGCAGCGGCGGTGGCGGTCTGACCCGCCTGCTGCGTCTCGGCACCACGCTCGGACCGCTGATCAAACTGGTCATGCACAGCTCGGGCAAACGCTGAGTCGGTGTCTCTGGCTACAATCTTGCAATAGCGCCGGGATGAATCTCCTTATCGGGGGATTCAATCCCGCGTGCCTATCCGGCAAACGCGGCCAACGAACAATAAGATTAAGGACTTGCCGTGATCGACGGGCAACCGCTCGCCTGCTTTCAGCCTTTCATTGACACCGCCACCGGACGCATTGCAGGCGTCGAAGCACTCGGCCGCTTGCGTCACGGCGATGGTCAGTTGACCTCGGTCGGACCGTTATTCGCCGATCCGCGCACCCCGGCCACCGCCCTTCGTCGTCTCGACCGGCAGATCCGTGATCATGCCTTGAGCCGCCTGCATGAGGCACCGCCAGAATGGTTTCTCAGCCTCAACATGTCGCCGCGCTGGATCAGTCGCCTGCGTGCGGATCAGGCCTTGCCCAGTCTCAAGCAGTTGGCCCGGAACAAGGTTGATCCGCAGCGCATCGTGTTCGAAATCACCGAGCTGGGTGGCAACAGCGAACGTTTGTCACAGGTGGTCGGACGCTACCGCGACGCAGGCGCGAGAATCGCCATCGATGATTTCGGCGCTGGCTATTCGCAGCTGGATCGGGTGCTGGCCCTGCAACCGGACATTCTCAAGCTCGACATGCGCCTGTTCCAGGCAGCGGCCCTTGGTGGCCCGAGCAGCGATGTGGTCAAAGCACTTGCGCAAATGGCCGAGAAAACCGGCTGCTGGATCATCGCTGAAGGTGTCGAAACCGAAGCGCAGCTCAATTTCGCTCTGGAATGCGGCTCGCGCTACGTGCAGGGTTTTCTCTTCGCCCGTGCGCAGGAAGATTTCTTCGCTACGGATGCTTTCGTCGCGCACTTCGCTCAACTGCGCCAGCGCTATGTGAAGCAGAAACTCAGCGAACGCGGACGGCTGATGCAGATGCGCCAGCAGCTCAGTGAGTTGATGGCGATTCTGCAGCAATGGGCGCAGGCCCGCGCTCCGCTCAGCGCACTACCAAAGCTGCAGGCGTTTCCCTGGCTGCTGCGCTTTTATCAATGTGATCGTCACGGCACGCAAATGACGCCCAATCTGGAATGGCGACACGACGGCTGGTTCGCCGATGATCGCTACCTGGGGCACAACTGGTCATGGCGACCCTACTTCTATCATCTGCTCGCCGAAGGCTGGGAAGAACGCCGCCTGACCCTGTCGAGTACTTATCGCGATGCCACCAGCAACCAGTATTGCCTGACCGCCGGGCAGTTCTTCGATAACGGTGAGCGCTTGCTGTTGATCGATATCGATGCGGCGGGCCTGTAGTTCTGCTTGCAGGCACGGGGCCGAACCGGGAAGCTAGGGCGATCAGTCACCAGACGGAGAGAATCAGCCTTGGATTGGCCTACCCTGCTCAACCGCGAACGCCTCGGCAAGCCGCTGCACAGCCCGCAAGAACTTGGCCGCAGCCCTTTTCACAAAGACCATGACCGCATCATTTTCTCCGGTGCCTTCCGCCGCCTCGGGCGCAAGACCCAAGTGCACCCGGTCACCAGCAACGATCACATTCACACGCGCCTGACCCACTCGCTGGAAGTCAGTTGCGTCGGCCGGTCGCTGGGCATGCGCGTCGGCGAAACCCTGCGCAGCGCGCTGCCGGAATGGTGCGACCCCGCCGACCTCGGCATGGTGGTGCAGTCGGCCTGCCTGGCTCACGACATCGGTAACCCGCCGTTCGGCCATTCCGGCGAAGACGCCATTCGCCACTGGTTTCAACAAGCCGCCGGGCGCGGCTGGCTCGATGGCATGAGCGAAGCCGAGCGCGGTGACTTCCTCAATTTCGAGGGCAATGCTCAAGGCTTTCGCGTGCTGACACAGTTGGAATATCACCAGTTCGATGGCGGCACCCGCCTGACCTACGCGACGCTGGGTACCTATCTGAAGTACCCGTGGACCGCGCGCCACGCTGACTCCCTTGGCTACAAGAAACACAAGTTCGGCTGCTACCAGAGCGAACTGCCGCTGCTCGAACAGATCGCTCACAAGCTCGGCCTGCCACAACTGGAAGATCAGCGCTGGGCACGCCATCCATTGGTGTATCTGATGGAGGCAGCCGACGACATCTGCTATGCGCTGATCGATCTCGAAGACGGTCTGGAGATGGAGCTCCTGGAATACGCCGAAGTCGAATCGCTGCTGCTCGGACTGGTCGGTGACGACCTGCCGGAAACCTATCGCCAGCTCGGCCCGCAGGATTCCCGGCGGCGCAAGCTGGCGATCCTGCGCGGCAAGGCCATCGAGCACTTGACCAACGCAGCGGCGCGGGCCTTTGTCGAACAACAGGACGCCCTGCTTGCGGGCACGCTGCACGGCGATCTGGTCGAACACATGCACGGGCCGGCGAAACGCTGCGTGTTGAACGCCAAGGACATTGCCCGCAAGAAAATCTTTCAGGACAAGCGCAAGACCTTGCACGAAATCGGCGCGTATACGACGCTGGAAATCCTGCTCAATTCGTTCTGCGGCGCCGCGCTGGAGCAACACAACGGCCGCACGCCGTCGTTCAAGAGTCGGCGCATCCTCGATCTGCTCGGTAATAACGCCCCGGACCCGCGGGGGTCGTTGCACAGCTCGTTTCTGCGCATGATCGATTTCATCGCCGGCATGACCGACAGCTATGCCAGCGACATGGCGCTGGAAATGACCGGCCGCTCCAGCCACTGAGTCTGCTGCATCCAGTCGGGCGGGCACCATGACCGACTGGATACAACCAGCTGCCCCCCGCGATCATTCGGAAAACGCCGTGCTGGCCAGGGCAGCGCGTGAGCTGATAGCGGAAAAGATAAACACCACGACGGCGCACTGTTAAACCCATATTTAAACACTTGCAAAATTATCAAAGCCCAACACTTGCAAACTCTGACAAGCCAACAGTGAAGTCCTGCCAACCCCGCACTTCCTTACGTCAAACCTAATTTTAACGTAGTCCCTTTCCTTATTACGCGTAGGACTAATCCTATAAGGTAGTCACGACACTGCCAGTCCATGCGAGTGCTCACGCATCTGAGCTAAGGTGCGCGCTTTATTCATGCTTGCATGGGACTCTATTTATGAACTCCGTTTTTATTGTGGACGACCATCCGGTTATCCGTCTCGCCGTCCGAATGCTGCTGGAACATGAAGGCTATAAGGTCGTCGGTGAATCCGATAACGGTGTCGATGCCATGCAAATGGTCCGCGAATGCATGCCTGACCTGGTCATCCTGGATGTCAGCATTCCCAAGCTGGACGGCCTCGAAGTGCTAGCCCGCTTCAACACCATGGGTTCGAATTTCAAAATTCTCATTCTGACCGCGCAATGTCCAACGCTGTTCGGGATTCGCTGCATGCAGTCCGGTGCCTCCGGTTATGTCTGTAAACAGGAAGATCTGAGCGAACTGGTCAGCGCAATCAAAGCGGTACTCTCCGGTTATAACTACTTCCCCAGCCAGGCACTTAATCCGGTTCGCTGTGACGATATCCGTTATGTCGAACTTGAATTATTCAAATCCGTCAATGATCGCGAATTGATGGTACTGCAGTTATTTGCCCAGGGCCGTACCAATAAAGAAATTGCCAAGGGCATGTTCCTAAGTAACAAGACGGTGAGCACGTATAAAAAACGCCTGATGCAAAAACTCAAGGCCAGATCCCTTGTAGAACTTATCGAGATGGCCAAACGCAACGCTCTTGTGTGAGACCCTACATGCCCAGCCGTTTAAAGGACTATCTAATCGCCTGGAGCGCAGGTCTGTGCCTGAGCGCCAACGCATCTGCCATGCCAGGCGTCTCACCGGACTACGCCTTGCTCAGTCGCTCGGCCAGCGAAGCCGTCCAGGTTGTCTTGCAGCCTGCTCAGCGGCAATGGCTGCAGAGTCGCAGCGAACTGGTGCTGGGAACCTCTGCACCTGACTACCCGCCATTCGACATGACCGTGAGCGGCAAGGACTACGAAGGACTCACCGCCGACTACGCGGGCATCCTCGGCCAGGCCACCGGCTTACCGATCAGGGTGCAACGTTTCCCCTCCCGCGACGCTGCCATTCGCGCCCTGGTCGACGGCCAGATCGACCTGCTCGGCACAGCCAACGGCTACGAAGCGGGCAACGCCAATCTCGCTTTCTCCAGACCTTACGCGGTCGATCAGCCAGTACTGGTGACCCGCGAGGATGAAACCCGCTCTCTGACCGAGGGTCTGGCCGGGCTGCGCCTGAGCATGGTTTATCACTACTTGCCACTGCCCGAGATCAGAGCGCTGTATCCCAAGGCGCTCATTACCTGTTATCCGTCCTACCAGAATGCAATCAACGCCGTGGCGTTCGACCAGGCCGATGTGTTTCTCGGCGATACCCTTTCCACCCACTACATGATCAACAAGGGGTATCTGAACAATGTCCGCATGGCCAACTTCGGCAAGCAGGAAGCGCAAGGGTTCAGCTTCGCCGTAAGGCGCAGCAATCCGCAACTGCTGGCCATTGTCGACACGGTGCTAGATGCCATTCCGGGCAGCCAGCGCGACGAAATCGGCAAACGCTGGAGCGCTGGCAGCGACTTGCTGCTCACCGACAGAAAACTGCAGTTGACCCATCGCGAGGAGAGCTGGCTCAAGCAGCATCCCGTAGTCAGCGTAGTGGTCAATGAAGCGTTCGCACCGTTGACCTTCTTCGACAGCGCCGGCAACTTTCGGGGCATCAGCGCCGATCTGCTCGAACTCATTCGCTTGCGCACCGGCCTGCGTTTCGAAATTCAGCGCAGTCGCAACGATGCGGAAATGATCAAACAGATCGACAACCACAAAGCCGATCTGATCGCCGCGCTGCTGCCAAGTGCCGAACGCGAAAAAACCCTGAGCTTCAGCCGGCCCTACCTTGAGAATTCCTACGTGCTGCTGACCCGCAAAAGCGCCGACGGCCCGACCAACCTGGCACAACTCAAAGGCAAGCGGCTGGCGATCGCCCAAGGCAATCCACTGGTCGATTACTTGCGGGAAGACTTCCCGGGCATTGAAGTGATCGAAACGCCCGACAGTTTCAGCGCGGTGTCGATGCTGGCTGAAAACCATGTCGACGGCGCCGTGAACTCACTGGTGATCGCCAACTACTTCATTTCATCGCGCATCTTTGCCCGGCCATTGCAGATCACCACCACCATCGGTACCGGTCAGGCCGCGTTTTCACTGGCTACCGCCCGTGACAACAGCGAGCTCGCCTCGATCATCAACAAGGCACTGCTGAGCATCGCTCCGGAAGAACTCGGTGTGATCAACGGTCGCTGGCGTGGTTACTCCACCGCATCGCAGAACATCTGGCAAAACTATCAGCGTCTGTTCTATCAAGTCATCGCCGCCGCCGGCCTGATCCTGCTGCTGTTACTGACCTGGAACGCCTACATGCGCCATCAGATCAAACAGCGCCGCGCCGCCGAGCGCGCGTTGAACGATCAACTGGAGTTCATGCGATCTCTGGTCAACGGCACGCCGCATCCGATCTACGTGCGGGATCGCCAGGGTCTGCTGCAGAGTTGCAATGACAGCTATCTCCAGGCGTTCAACGCCAAGCGTGAGGACATCCTTGGCAAAGGGGTCATGCAGGGCACAGTGAGCAATGCTTTCGAGGCCCAGGCCTTCCACGCCGATTACCAGAGAGTCATCGCCGAAGGTACCGCGCTGATACTCGACCGCCCCCTGCACATCGGCAACCGCCGTCTGACGATTTACCACTGGATCCTTCCCTACCGCGACTCCAGCGGCGACGTCCAGGGCATCATCGGCGGCTGGATCGATATCAGTGAACGCCGTCAGTTGTTCGAGGAACTGCGCGCGGCCAAGGAGCAGGCAGACGAGGCAAACCGGGCCAAGAGCACGTTTCTGGCGACCATGAGCCATGAAATCCGCACACCGATGAACGCCGTGATCGGCATGCTCGAGCTGACCCTCAAACGCATCGAGCCCCAGCATCCGGATCGAGCATCCATCGACACGGCGTACCATTCGGCGAAGGATCTGTTGGGGTTGATTGGCGATATTCTCGACATCGCCCGCATCGAATCCGGGCGACTGAGCCTGTGTCCGGACTGGATCAACCTGGTCGACACGGTGACATCCGTGGCGCGCATCTTCGACGGTCTCGCCCGGCAGAAAAACCTCGCCCTGCAAGTCGTCTTCAATCCGCCGGACCCGGCCGTGGAGGTGCATCTGGATCCGCTGCGCTTCAAGCAGGTGCTGTCCAATCTGGTCAGCAATGCCATCAAATTCACCGACCACGGCCACGTGCGGATTACCCTGGACTTAATGACATCGGACGCAACCGGACGGGCTCTGATGCAATTGACCGTGCAGGACAGCGGTGTCGGGATCAGCGCCGAAGATCAACAGCGCCTGTTCGAACCGTTTGCCCAGGCACAAAATGGCAGTCGCCAGGCCACAAGCGGCGCCGGGCTGGGGCTGGTCATCAGTCGCAATCTGTGTGAAATGATGGGCGGACAACTGCAGCTCAACAGCCAGCCGGAACTGGGCACTCAGGTCTGCGTGTCCCTGCCACTGCAAATCCGCCCGGCAACGGCACACCCAGCGAAAAGCGAGCCGGCGATCAAACCTGCAACGACGCCCCTGCATGTCCTTGTGGTCGACGACCATCCCGCCAACCGTTTGCTGATGTGCCAGCAGCTCGAGTTTCTCGGTCACCGCTTCAGCATCGCCGAAGATGGCCGCAGCGGCCTGGAACTGTGGCAGGCAGAGCATTTCGATCTGGTGATTGCCGACTGCAACATGCCCGTGATGAACGGATATGACCTGACTCGCGCCATCCGCCAGTTCGAGCTGCAAAATCGTCGCCCGCCGTGCACCGTGCTAGGTTTCACGGCCAACGCCCAGCCAGAGGAAGTCCAGCGCTGCAAACTCGCCGGCATGAACGATTGCCTGTTCAAGCCACTGAGCCTGACCCTGCTCGGGCAGTGGATCGACGGGATCACGCCAGCGTCTCCCGCATCGGTGTTCGACCTGCAGAGTTTGTGCCTGCTGACCGGCAGCAACCCGGCGCAGACACGCCGCTTGCTGGTGGAGCTGCTCAAAAGCAGCCGCCTCGACCGCCAGGAACTGCTCACTCTTTCGCCTGCCGATGATCGCGAAGGACTGACAGTAGTCGCCCACAAGATCAAGGGCGCGGCACGCATCGCCCAGGCATCGCGGCTGATCGAATGTTGCGATGCCCTCGAGGACGCTTGCCAGCAAGCGCTTCCATCGCTGGAGATTGGCCGCCGATGGCAAGCAACCAGTCAGGCGATGCTCGAACTGGAGCAAGCCCTGCAACATCAATTGGCATTGGCCGACCAAGGCACAGTGAGCGAGTCTTAACTATGCTTGGAGCTGAGCAGTGAGTTAAACATTCATGGAGAGCCTGCAATGCCCAGCCCACTGCGCCCCGAGCAGCGCCGCTTGCCGCTGCACGTGCACATCAGCGTCATGTTCACTTTTCTTTTGTTGCTGACGGGCGTAGTGCTGGGCCTGTTCAATTACCGCCAGACCACGCAGATCATTCTGTCGAGCAGCGAGAAACTGTTCGATCGCATCGAACAGGATGTGCGCGATGACCTGCAGGCAACTTACCAGCCGATCCGCCATCTGTTGAGCCTGCTGGCAGATACCCCGGCGGCCCAGTCTGCTGATCTTGAGCATCGCCTGCCCTTGCTCAAGCCCTTCAGCCAGTCATTGGTCGACAACCCGGCGCTGGCCTCGCTGTATCTGGGTTACGCCAATGGCGACTTTTTCATGGTGCGGGCGCTGCGCACGGCGGCGCTCAAGGCCCAGTTGCAGGCGCCGGACACGGCGGTTTATCAGGTGTGGAGCATCGAGCACGATCCCCAAGGCGCCATACGCTCGCAATCACTGTTCTTTGATCAGGCCCTGACCCCGATCAGCCGCCGCGATCATCCGCAGGACGCCTACGATCCACGCAACCGGAACTGGTTCAGCGACGCCCTGCAACAGGCCGGGCAGATCACCACCGAACCCTACGTATTTTTCTCCACTCACAATGTCGGCACCACGCTGGCCCGGCGCAGCGGCGAGAACGCCGTGATTGGCGCCGACCTGACCCTCGCTTCGCTGTCGACCGCCCTTGGCAGGCACCGGGTCACGCCCTCTACGGAAATCGCGTTGTACGACACCGACGGCAATGCCGTGGCCTACCCCGACAGCCATCGCCTGATCGTCGACGACCGCTCGGCGCGGCTGGCCCGAGCGGCCGATCTGAGCCCCGAGCTGAACGCGCTTTTCAGCGCAGGAGATATTGGCAAGCGCCTGCAGGTGAACGGCCGGCAATGGATCGTCGCCCGTACCGGCATTGAGGAAGGTGGGCCAAAAGGTCTGCAACTGGCGCTGCTGGTGCCGGAAGATGAATTACTGGCCGACGCTTTCCGCCTGCGCTGGCAAGGCGCGCTCATCACCCTGGCGATCTTGCTGCTGTGCCTGCCACTGGGCTGGGTGACTTCGCGGATCCTCGTCAAACCGCTGCATGCATTGGTCAAGGAAGCCGATGCCATTCGCAGCTTCGACTTCAACTTCCCACTGACCCGCCGCTCAGCCGTGCTGGAAATCGACCGATTGAGCCTGTCCATGGCGCGGATGAAGGACACCCTGGGCAGTTTCTTCCGAATCACCGACAGCCTGTGTGCCGAAACACGCTTCGCCCCGTTGCTTGAACGAGTGCTCTTCGAAACCGTGCAAATCGCCCAGGCTCAGGCCGGTCTGATCTATCTGCGTGAAGCGGACGGTGCCCGCATGGAACCTTATGGGCTGATCATCGATGGCGTACCGCAAGCACTGGAGGCGTTCGACATTCAGGGCCGTGAGCTGCATCAAAACAGCGGGCCGGCGTGGTTCGAACAATTGGCCAGCGCCAACAATACCGTCAGCCATCTGGGCTTCGATCAGGCCGGCGACTTGCAGAAAATCCTCCTGGCGATGCAGTCGCCACGCATCCACCTGATTGGTATCCGCCTGCACAACCAGCATGACGAAACCATCGGCCTGCTGATTCTGCTGGTCGATGACAGCGGTGCGCCGAGCGATCTGGAAAAACTGCGGCCTGACCGCATCGCCTTTTTGCAGGCGGTGTCCGGCGCGGCGGCGGTGAGCATCGAAAGCCAGCGCCTGCAGGCCCGGCAGAAACAATTGCTCGATGCTTTCATCCAGCTGCTCGCCAGCGCGATCGACGCCAAGAGCCCGTACACCGGCGGCCACTGCCAGCGAGTACCGGAACTGACGCTGATGCTCGCCCAGGCTGCCGCCGCCAGCCAGGCGCCGGCGTTCAGTGCCTATCAGCCCAGTGAGGATGAATGGGAGGCGTTGCACATCGCCGCGTGGCTGCACGATTGCGGCAAGGTCACGACGCCGGAATACGTGGTCGACAAAGCCACCAAACTTGAAACCATCAACGACCGCATCCATGAAGTCCGTACGCGTTTCGAAGTGCTCAAGCGTGATGTCTGGATCAACTACTGGCAGACGTTGGCGAACGGTGCAGACGACGCTGCGCTGGCCCGCTCGCGTGACCTTGAGTTGATGACGCTGGACGACGATTTTGCCTTTGTGGCCCGCTGCAATCTCGGTGGCGAGGCCATGGCCGAGGCTGATCTGCAACGCCTTGATCAGATCGCGCTACGCACCTGGCTGCGCACGCTTGACGATCGCCTTGGTGTGTCATGGGAAGAACACCGCCGCCAGGCGAAAACGCCTGCGCCCACGCTGCCCGTCAGCGAAAGACTGCTGGCCGACAAACCCGAGCATCTGATCGAACGCGACCCGAACGAACTGATCCCGGAAGACAATCCCTGGGGTTTCAAACTCGATGTGCCCGCATACAAGTACAACCGCGGCGAGCTCTACAACCTGAAGATCGCCCGGGGCACGCTGACCCGCGAAGAGCGCTACATCATCAATCACCACATGGTGCAGACGATCATGATGCTCAGCCGCCTGCCCTTCCCCGGCCACCTCGACAGCATCGCCGAGATCGCTGGCGGCCATCACGAAAAAATGGACGGCACCGGCTACCCGAAACGGCTGAAGCGCGAGCAGATGAGCCTGCCGGCGCGGATGATGGCGATTGCCGATATTTTCGAAGCGCTGACCGCCGCCGATCGCCCTTACAAGAAAGCCAAATCGTTGAGCGAGGCGCTCGGGATCATGGCGACCATGTGCCGCGACGCGCACATTGACGCGCCGCTGTTCGGCCTGTTCATCAACGAGGGGGTGTACATGCAGTACGCGACGCGGTTTCTCGATCCCGCGCAAATCGACAGCGTGGACACGGCCAGCCTGTTGCACAAGGCTGGCCTCAGCGGTTGATCAGCAGTCGGTCAGGCGCAGGAAAATCGCTGCCAACTGCTCGATGCCGGCCTGGTCTGCGGCGCCGAAACGCGCCAGCTTCGGGCTGTCGAGGTCAAGCACGCCAATCAGGCGACCGTCCTTGACCAATGGCACCACCAGTTCGCTGTTCGAAGCGCTGTCGCAGGCGATGTGGCCGGGGAAGGCATGCACATCTTCGACGCGCTGGGTCTGCAGACTGGCAGCAGCGGCGCCGCATACGCCACGCCCGAACGGAATGCGCACGCACGCGATCTGGCCTTGAAACGGGCCGAGCACCAGTTCTTCGTTGCGATTAAGGTAGAAACCGGCCCAGTTCAAATCATCGAGCTGATTGAACAGGAACGCGGAAAACTGCGCGGCGTTGGCGATGAAATCGCGCTCGTCCGCCAGCAGCGACTCCAGTTGGGCAGCCAACATACCGTAGCCTTCGAGGCCCTGGCCGCTGTGTTGCAAATCAATCATGCCTTGTGCTCCAGCAATTTCAGTCCCACCCAGTAGCGGGCGAATTGATACGCGCAACGTCCGTTGCGATTACCGCGGCCGGTGGCCCAGCGCACGGCGAGAATGTCCAGTGCTTCGTCGCGCTGCCAGCTCAGGCCGGCCTTGGCGGCCAACTGGCCGATCCAGTGTTCGACGACATTGAGGAAGTGTTCCTGGGTAAACGGATAGAACGACAGCCACAGACCGAAGCGGTCCGACAGGGCGATCTTGTCTTCCACCGCTTCGCTCGGGTGCAGTTCGCCGTCGACGCGCTTCCAGTTTTCGTTGTCGCTTTCCTTTTCCGGCACCAGGTGGCGACGGTTGGAAGTGGCATACAGCAAGACATTGTCGGGGGCCTGCTCGAGCGAACCGTCAAGCACGCTTTTCAGCACGCGGTAGTCGCCTTCGCCGGATTCGAACGACAAGTCATCACAGAACAGCACGAAACGTTGCGGCAATTTGGCGACCTGCTCGACCACCCGTGGCAAGTCCGCCAGATGATCGCGCTCGATCTCGATCAGACGCAGGCCCGCGCCGGCATGCTCGGCCAGCAACGCCCGTACCAGCGAGGACTTGCCAGTGCCGCGCGAGCCCCAGAGCAACGCGTGGTTGGCCGGCATGCCATCGAGAAACTGTTGCGTGTTGCGCCCCAGTTGCTCCAACTGACGGTCGACGCCGATCAGGTCCGACAGGCGCATGTCGAGGCTGACTTCCAGCGGCAGCAGATAACCGCTGCGCCCGTCACGCTGCCAGCGCGCCGCCAGACACGTATTCCAGTCAATGACAGGACGCGGTGCCGGCAACAGTGGTTCGATTCGCGCCAGAACCGACTCGGCGCGTTCAAGAAAAGCATTCAATCGGGAATCCACGTCTTCTCCTCGGGCACTTTCACAGTGATGATGACGATCCAGCGACCCTGCACAGATAGAATTGCCCGACCAAGCCTTGTTACAAGGCGATTCGGGAACCTCGGTATCCATACATGATCGACTATGCTTGAGCAGCGAAGGGAAACGGAAGTGGTTCAACACCTCATGGATATCAAATTCACCCACCGGCTGTCATACAAGCAAGCCAGGCTTACCGTGCTGGTCGGGTTCATTCTGGGCACCCTGCTCAGTCTGCTGCAGATCGGCATCGATTATGCCAGCGAAGACGCTTCCATCAACCGGGAAATCCTCGCCCTGCTGGAAATCAGCCACAACCCGGCCTCGCGCATCGCCTACAACATCGACGCCGAACTGGCGCAGGAACTCACCCTGGGCCTGTTGCGCTCGCCGGCGATCATCGCCGCGCAACTGATCGACAACAACGAGACCGTGCTGGCCAACGTCAAACGCCCGGAACTGCAGAGCAACTATCGGCTGATCAGCGACTTCCTGTTCGGCGCCAAGCGTCATTTCGAAGACCGCCTGTACCTCGACCACTTGCCCAACGAATCCCTCGGCGTCCTCAAGCTCGAAGTCGACACCTATGCCTTCGGCAGCCGTTTCCTGCGACGTGCAGAAGTCACCCTGCTCAATGGCTTCGCCCGCAGCCTGCTGCTGACCGGGATCCTGCTGGCGCTGTTCTACGTGATGCTGACCAAGCCGCTGGTGCGAGTCATCCGCGAACTCAGCGGCCGCG
The DNA here is from genome assembly GCF_030209115.1 of Pseudomonas sp. FR229a. NCBI lineage: Bacteria > Pseudomonadati > Pseudomonadota > Gammaproteobacteria > Pseudomonadales > Pseudomonadaceae > Pseudomonas > Pseudomonas sp. FR229a. The sequence goes on from NZ_JARVSP010000012.1 coordinate 31,071, forward strand.
ATCCACGCAGCGCCGAGCCGACCACGCTCGAGTGCCCCGCCGGCCACGGCAATGATGAAATCGGCGTACTGGTGAAAGTCGCCAATCAGCAATTCGAAAACATCGCCACGGAAATCCAGCAACGGCGTACAGCGGAAAACCGCCTGACCGAATACCTCGCGCAACTTGAAGACATCGTCTCGGCGCGCACCGCCGAGCTCAAGGCGATCAACGCCCGCCTCAGCCAGTCCAACGAAGAACTCGAAGTGGCGCGCCGCACGGCGCTGGACATGGCCGAAGCGCGTTCGGCCTTTCTGGCCAACATGAGCCATGAAATCCGCACGCCGCTCAACGGCTTGCTGGGGATGATCGCGCTGTCGCTGGACGGCCCGCTGAACGCCGAGCAGCAGCAACAATTGTCGATTGCCCACGACTCGGGCAAGGTGCTGGTGGAACTGCTCAACGATATTCTCGACCTGTCGAAATTCGACGCCGGGCAACTTGAGCTGGAAAACATCCCGTTCGATCTCGGCTCGCTGATCGAGGACACGGCCAATCTGCTCTCACAAAATGCTGCGCCGAGCGTTGAGCTGACCTGTTTGATCGAGCCGCACTTCCCGGCCCTGGTGCTGGGGGACCCGACGCGAGTGCGGCAGATTGTCAGCAACCTTTTGTCCAATGCACTGAAATTCACCCGCTTCGGTCGGGTCGACGTGCGTTTGTCGGCGCACAAGCATGGCGTGCGCATCGAAGTCTGCGATACCGGCATCGGTATCGCCCAGGAAGCTCAGGTGAAAATCTTCCAGCCGTTCACTCAGGCCGGCGCTGGCATTACCCGTCAATACGGCGGCACCGGGCTGGGTCTGGCGCTGACGTATAACCTTTGCGAAGCCATGCAGGGCCGCTTGACCATCAGTTCCGAGAGCGGTTTCGGCAGCCAGTTCTGCGCCGATCTGCCCCTGCCAAGCCACACCCGCGCACTGGCGCCGGAGCCGTTACGCGGCAAGGTTCTGGCGATCACCGCCGCCAGCAGTGGTCTGGCAGAGCTGCTGAAAAGCCTGTTGCCGGTGTGGGGGCTGGAATACACGCAGCGCACCATCGATGACTCGCTGCTGGGCCTGAATCCTGACGTACTGATCACTGATTGCCCGGAGTGCCTGTTCGGTCTGCGCCCGAACATCACCGCACCGATTCTGCTGGTGACGGCTTACGGCAGTTTCCTGCCCAGCGAAGAAGCCGCCGCCCTCGCCCCCTTGCAGCAGCAAGCCCGGCCGCTGGCGCGCAACGCGCTCTATCAGCACCTGCGGCGGATTCTGCAACCGGATGTCGCCACCCTCAGTGAAACGCAAGCGGATGCCTCGCCGTCCACGCGTCGGGGCAAGGTGCTGCTGGTCGAGGACAACCCGGTCAACCAGTTGGTCGCCAAAGGCATGCTCGGCAAGCTAGGCTGCGATGTGGTGGTGGCGGGCCATGGCGCCGAGGCGCTGGACCAGTTGGAGTTTGCCGATTTCGGTCTGGTGCTGATGGACTGCAACATGCCGGTGATGGATGGCTATGAAGCCAGTCGGCAGATTCGCCAGAGCGGACGCTGGCCGAATCTGCCGATCGTCGCGCTGACCGCCAATGCCATGTCCGAGGAGCGCGAACGCTGCCGCGCGGCCGGCATGAGCGACTATCTGGCCAAACCGTTTCGCCGCGAAGAACTCGCGGCGTTGCTCGATCAGTGGATGCCGACTACGTCAGCGCTTTGATCTGCCCCAGCAAGTGATCGAGGCCGGCGCGCAAGTCGTTGAGACGGTCGAGATCAACGTCGCTGTCGCATAACAGGCGCGCTTTCAGCGGCGCGACCTGTTCGCGCAGTGCTGCGCCGACAGGCGTCAGGCTCAAATGCACCTCGCGTTCATCGCGCTCCGAGCGCCGACGCTGGACCAGATCGATGTGCTCCAGCCGCTTGAGCAACGGCGTCAACGTGCCCGAGTCCAGCGCCAGACGTTCACCGAGGGCTTTTACCGTCGGCTGCTCCGGTGCAGCGTCATGCCACTCCCACAGCACCAGCATCACCAGGTACTGCGGGTAAGTCAGGCCCAACTGATCAAGCATCGGCTTGTAGGCGCGAATCACCGCCCGCGAGGCTGCGTAAAGCTTGAAGCACAACTGGCTGTCGAGCTTCAGCGAATCAACCGCCAGACTCATTTCAGCAAGGCTTCGATCTCGCCGCTCAGATCCTGCGGCTTGGTCGTCGAGGCGAAACGCTTGACCAACTGGCCGTCCTTGCCGATCAGGAACTTGGTGAAGTTCCACTTGATGCCCTGCGAGCCGAGCACGCCCGGGGCGCGTTTCTTCAACTGCACGAACAGTGGATGAGCATCGGCGCCATTGACGTCGATCTTCTTGAACAGCGGGAAGCTGACGCCGAAATTCAGCTCGCAGAATTCGCTGATGGCGCCCTCAGTGCCCGGTTCCTGCTTGCCGAACTGGTTGCAGGGAAAGCCCAGCACCACCAGCCCCTGGTCCTTGTAGGTCTGCCAGAGCTCTTCGAGGCCTTTGTATTGCGGAGTGAAGCCACACTTGCTCGCCGTGTTGACCACCAGCACTGCTTTGCCAGCGAAGTCGGCGAGGGTCTTTTGCTCACCCTTGATGGTGGTGCAGGGGATATTCAGCAGATTGTCGCTCATGAGATGGCTCCGCAATCGTGAGGAAAGGGCGAACATAACGAGCAATTGAATTGTGTGCAATTTAATTATTCGAAAAACAGGCGACATCGCGTCGCCTGGTTCGGTTATTCGCGGGGCTCGAGATTCAGGCACACCGAGTTGATGCAGTACCGCAGGCCAGTCGGTGGCGGGCCATCCGGGAACACATGGCCAAGATGCGCATCGCAGCGCGCGCATTTCACTTCGGTGCGGATCATGCCGTGGCTGGTATCACGGATTTCGGTCATCGCGCTTTCGCCGATCGGCGCGTAGAAGCTCGGCCAGCCGCAACCGGAATCGAACTTGGTCGTGGAATCGAACAGTGGTTCATTGCAGCAGATGCAGTGGTAGACACCGTCGGTTCTGGTGTCGTTGTATTTGCCGGAGAACGGGCGCTCGGTGGCACTCAGACGGCAGACGTTGTACTGCTCGGGGTCGAGCATGGCTTTCCACTCTTCCAGGGTTTTCTGCAACTTTTCCATCATCACACCTCAGCGGCTGAAAAAGCCCGATCTGTACCTTTTCCACGGATCGGGCGGCACGTATGATTGCGCCTCGTCACGCGCCAGTCTGGCAGCCAGACCGGGCGCATTCAAACGGATTCTGAGCGCTCAAGCGACAGACCTCCGCCTGTGCGAAGACGCAGCAATCCCAGTACGGTTGTCCACTTGCCGTCTGGATCGTTCATTTTCGGGATCACATCGCCATGCAGTTCAGCAAATCGAACAAGCTCGCCAACGTCTGCTACGACATTCGCGGCCCGGTGCTCAAGCACGCCAAACGACTGGAAGAGGAAGGCCAGCGCATCCTCAAGCTGAACATCGGCAACCCGGCGCCGTTTGGTTTCGAAGCGCCGGACGAAATCCTCCAGGACGTGATCCGCAACCTGCCGACCGCGCAAGGCTACAGCGATTCCAAAGGCCTGTTCAGCGCGCGCAAGGCGGTGATGCAGTACTACCAGCAGAAACAGGTCGAGGGCGTCGGCATCGAAGACATCTACCTGGGCAACGGTGTTTCCGAGCTGATCGTGATGTCGCTACAGGCGCTGCTCAATAACGGCGACGAAGTGCTGGTGCCAGCGCCGGACTATCCGCTGTGGACCGCTGCGGTCAGCCTCGCCGGCGGTAATGCCGTGCATTACCTGTGCGATGAAGGCGCCGACTGGTTCCCGGACCTGGCCGACATCAAGGCCAGGATCACCCCGAACACCAAGGCCATGGTGATCATCAACCCGAACAACCCGACCGGTGCGGTGTACTCGAAGGAAGTGTTGCTGGGCATGCTGGAAATCGCCAGGGCGCACAACCTGGTGGTGTTCTCCGATGAAATCTACGACAAGATCCTGTATGACGATGCCGTGCACATCTGCACCGCTTCGCTGGCGCCGGACCTGCTCTGCCTGACCTTCAACGGCCTGTCGAAATCCTACCGCGTGGCCGGTTTCCGCTCCGGATGGATCGCCATCTCCGGGCCGAAACACAACGCACAGAGCTATATCGAAGGCATCGACATGCTGGCCAACATGCGTCTGTGCGCCAACGTGCCGAGCCAGCACGCGATCCAGACCGCGCTGGGCGGCTATCAGAGCATCAACGATCTGGTCCTGCCCCAGGGCCGCCTGCTGGAACAGCGCAACCGCACCTGGGAACTGCTCAATGACATTCCCGGTGTCAGTTGCGTCAAGCCGATGGGCGCGCTGTACGCATTCCCGAAAATCGACCCGAAGGTCTGCCCGATCCATAACGACGAGAAATTCGTCCTCGACCTGCTGCTCTCCGAGAAGCTGCTGGTGGTGCAAGGAACGGCATTCAACTGGCCCTGGCCGGATCACTTCCGTGTGGTCACCCTGCCCCGCGTCGATGATCTGGAAATGGCCATCGGCCGTATCGGCAACTTCCTCAAGTCCTACCGCCAGTAATAGGCCAGCAGTGCGCAACGATCAGCCGTTGCGTACTGTCTGATTCAGCAACACATCTTTGTTCCGCACCTTTGCAGCCCTTCTACACTTGCGATGCGAGGCGTGCAGACGTGTCCGACCTAATGGCAGCGGGGCGCGAAGCTGTGTCATCCGCATCGGAATTGAGAGTGGGAATTTTCTTTTTCCTCAGGAAACCGCTGTAGGACACAGTTTGAAATAGTCACTCGGTTGAATAGCCCGGTGCCGCACCTTATATACCCCGCAGTACGCTACATCTTTAGCTTGAGGAGAGTTCTACAACCATGATGCGCATCCTGCTGTTTTTGGCCACTAACCTGGCGGTCGTGCTGATAGCCAGCATCACCCTGAGCCTGTTCGGCTTCAACGGGTTCATGGCGGCCAACGGGGTCGATCTCGACCTCAGTCAGCTGCTGGTTTTCTGTGCGGTCTTTGGTTTCGCCGGCTCGCTGTTCTCGCTGTTCATCTCCAAGTGGATGGCGAAGATGAGCACCGGAACGCAAATCATCAGCCAGCCACGCACTCGTCATGAGCAATGGCTGCTGCAAACGGTCGAGCAACTGTCCCGCGAAGCCGGGATCAAGATGCCTGAAGTCGGGATTTTCCCGGCCTACGAGGCGAATGCCTTCGCCACCGGCTGGAACAAGAACGACGCGCTGGTCGCGGTCAGCCAGGGCCTGCTCGAGCGTTTCTCGCCCGATGAAGTGAAAGCCGTACTGGCCCACGAAATCGGTCACGTTGCCAACGGTGACATGGTTACGCTGGCACTGATCCAGGGCGTGGTGAACACCTTTGTGATGTTCTTCGCGCGGATCATCGGCAACTTCGTCGACAAGGTGATCTTCAAGAACGAAGAAGGCCAGGGCATCGCCTACTACGTCGCGACCATCTTCGCCGAACTGGTGCTGGGCATTCTCGCCAGTGCGATCGTCATGTGGTTCTCGCGCAAGCGCGAATTCCGTGCCGACGAAGCCGGCGCCCGCCTGGCCGGTACCAGCGCGATGATCGGCGCGCTGCAACGCTTGCGCGCCGAACAGGGCTTGCCGGTGCATATGCCCGACACCCTGAACGCCTTTGGCATCAATGGTGGCATCAAACAGGGCTTCGCCCGCATGTTCATGAGCCACCCGCCGCTGGAAGAGCGTATTGACGCCCTGCGTCGTCGCGGTTGATTTGATCGCACTGAAAAAGAAGGCCCGCAGTGATGCGGGCCTTTTTTTGTGTCCGACGATTATGCGCTGGCAGTGCCAACCCTTTCGCGAGCAGGCTCGCTCCCACCTTTGGAATGCATTCCCCTGTGGGAGCGAGCCTGCTCGCGAAGACGCCGGAACTGTTAACAAAAAACTATCTGGAAGAAACCCGATAAGCCCGCTCCACCAACCACTCAGCCCCGCCCTGCAGAAACTTGGGGCTCTCAGCCAGAATATCCCGCTCTTCCAGCCTCTCCACCTCCCAACCCTGGCCCAGCAACCGCTGCACTTCACCATCGCTCACCGCAAACGGCGGCCCCGGGATCTGCGTCTGATCGTAATCCAGGGTAATCACCAACCCTTTCATCCCCTGCGCCAGCAACTGCTGCAGGTGCGTCGCGTAGCGCTCGCGCATCGCTTCCGGTAGGGCAATCAACGCGGCGCGGTCATACAACGCAGTGCAACCCGCGACATCCTCCGCCTTCAGCGCGAAAAAATCCCCGCACCAAAGTTCGACGGCATCACTTCGATAAACCTTGAACGCGCCCTGCTCGCTGATCTGCGGCTCAAGCTTGTGCTCAACGAAAAAATCCTCGACAGCCCTTTCCGCGAGCTCCACCCCAAGCACCTGATGCCCCTGCCCGGCAAGCCAGAGCAGATCCAGACTCTTCCCGCACAGCGGCACCAGCACACGCGCCGACGGTGCAATCGCCAGATCCGCCCAGTAGCGCTGCAAATACGGGTTGGCCTCGGGCTGGTGAAAGCCGATCTGGTTCGAATCCCATTTCTTGTACCAAAACTCAGGCTGCATGGATCACTCCCGAAAAACCGATGAAAAACCGCAGAAACTTATATTGGATTCAGATCGATGACCTGACTGAAGATGGCTCATCTTAACGCTGAGGAGTCCGCCCATGTTGCCCAGCCTGTTTATCTCCCACGGTTCACCGATGCTGGCACTGGAACCCGGTGCCAGCGGCCCGGCACTGGCGCGACTGGCCGCCGAACTGCCGCGCCCCAAAGCCATCGTCATCGTCTCGGCACACTGGGAAAGCCACGAACTGCTGGTCGGCAGCCATCCGCACCCGGAGACCTGGCACGACTTCGGCGGCTTTCCGCGAGCGTTGTTCGAAGTGCAATATCCGGCGCCGGGCAATCCGCAGTTGGCAGCCGAAGTGGCTGAGCTTCTCAACACCAATGACCTGCCGTCGCGCCTCGATCCGCAACGACCGTTCGATCATGGCGTCTGGGTGCCGTTGTCGCTGATGTATCCGCAGGCCGATATTCCGGTGGTGCAAGTCTCGCTGCCGAGTCGCGGCGGCCCGGCACTGCAGACGCGAGTTGGCCGTGCTCTGGCGAGCCTGCGCGAGCAAGGCGTTCTGTTGATCGGCTCCGGCAGCATCACCCACAACCTGCGCGAACTGGACTGGCACGCCGGGCCGGAAAGCATTGAGCCGTGGGCGCGGGACTTTCGTGACTGGATGATCGCCAGGCTTGCCGCCGACGATGAGGCGGCGCTGCATGATTATCGCCAGCAGGCACCGAGCGCCGTGCGCAGTCACCCGAGTGAAGAGCATTTGTTGCCGTTGTTCTTTGCTCGCGGTGCTGGCGGGATTTTCAGCGTGGCGCATCAGGGCTTTACGATGGGCGCGTTGGGTATGGATATTTATCGCTTCGGTTGAGGCCTTCGCGAGCAGGCTCGCTCCCACAGACGCCAAAACACAGGCAAAAAAAATCCCCGAACCAGTCGGGGATTTTTTATCTGCGATCAATCAGCCCAGAGGCGGATCAATCTTCGCGATAGCGACGCAGCTTCAACTGCTTGCCAGCAACGCGAGTGTCCTTCAGTTTGGTCAGGAGTTTTTCCAGACCTTCTTCCGGCAGCTCGACGAGGCTGAAGCTGTCACGCACCTGGATGCGACCGATCGCTTCACGGGCCAGACCGCCTTCGTTGAGGATGGCGCCCAACAGGTTTTTCGCAGCGATACCGTCACGCGCACCCAGCGCGGTACGGCAACGAGCACGGCCTTCGCCCAACGGCATTGGCGCGCGACGCTCGCGATCACCACGGTCCGGACGATCGCCGGAACGCTCAGGACGGTCGCCACGCGGTGCGTTGTTCGGCACCAGTGGACGTTCCTTCTCGATCGCCGCCAGGTTCAGCGCTTGACCGTTGGTAGCCTTGCGCAGCAGCGCAGCGGCCAGTGCACGCGGGGTGCAACCGATGTCGGCGGTCAGGCGATCGAGCAGCTCACCGTGAGTCGATTCGGCATCAGCGACCAGCGGCGACAGGCTGTTGGTCAGTTTCTTGATGCGGGCATCGAGCACAGCCTGAGCGTCCGGCAGACGCACTTCGGCAACCTTCTGACCGGTTACACGCTCGATCACTTGCAGCATGCGGCGCTCACGTGGAGTCACCAGCAGCAGGGCACGACCTTCGCGACCGGCACGGCCGGTACGGCCGATACGGTGCACGTAGGATTCCGGATCGTACGGCATGTCAACGTTGAACACGTGAGTGATGCGCGGAACGTCCAGACCACGGGCAGCAACGTCGGTGGCAACAACGATGTCCAGACGGCCATCTTTCAGCGAGTCGATCACACGCTCACGCTGGTTCTGGGCGATGTCACCGTTCAGCGCGGCGGCTTTGTAGCCTTTGGCGTCGAGGGCGCTGGCCAGGTCCAGGGTGGCCTGCTTGGTGCGCACGAACATGATCAGTGCGTCGAAGTCTTCGACTTCCAGCAGGCTGAGCACGGCCGAGGTTTTCTGGTCAGCGTGAACCAACAGGTGAGCCTGTTCGATCGCGGTAACGGTCTGGGTCTTGGTCTGGATCTTGACGTGTTGCGGATCGCGCAGGTGGCGTTCGGCAATGGCGCGGATCGACTGCGGCAGGGTCGCCGAGAACAAAACGGTCTGACGGGTCGCTGGCAGAGCCTTGAAGATGACTTCCAGGTCATCCATGAAGCCCAGCTTCAACATTTCGTCGGCTTCGTCGAGAACCAGATGGTTCACGGTCGACAGGACTTTCTCGTCGCGACGCAAGTGGTCGCACAGACGACCCGGAGTGGCGACAACGATCTGTGCGCCATTACGGATTGCCTTGAGTTGCGGGCCCATCGGCGCGCCGCCGTAAACGGCCACGACCGTAACGCCTGGCATTTGCTTGGCGTAGGTTTCAAAAGCGGTTGCTACTTGCAGCGCCAACTCTCGGGTTGGCGCCAGGATCAGGGCTTGCGGTTCGCGCTTGGCAGGATCGATGCGGTGCAGAATAGGCAGTGCGAACGCGGCGGTTTTACCGGTACCGGTTTGCGCCTGGCCAATCATGTCCTGGCCGGCCATGATGATCGGGATCGATTGCTGCTGAATCGCCGAAGGCTCCTCGTAGCCGGTCGCTGCGACGGCTGCAAGAATATTCGGGTTGAGATTAAAAGCGGCGAATCCGCCGGTTTCCTGGGTCATGGGTCTGCCTCTAAGTGCATCCGCAAAGACCCATGCTCCAAAGCTGCGCATGCCGTGTTGAGACTCAAGAGTCGCCCTGGCAGCTTTGTCGGCGGGGATTTGCGAAAACGAATGAATGAAGATGAATCGTCAAGGAAGAGCCCGCAGTGCGGACGTGCAGCCGAAGCTGACTTCGGGAAATTGCGCTACCTAAACGCGGCCCGGTTAAAGGCCGGCGCGCACTATACCGGATTTTGCCCAAAAAGGGAGCTTTTTTTATCGCCACAACCCGTGTGTCACCGCCGTGTAACGGGCTTTTGCGGATAATCGTGCAACGGTCTATTTTGCAAAGGCCCGGCCCTGCGGGTGATGACGCTTAAACGGTTCACCGACCTGCGGCAAAGCGCCGCGCACCCGTCCATCCTGCTCGAGGAATTCTTCATGAATCAGCCCTGCGCCGGCCGCGTCAGCCGAGAAAGTCGTGGTCACGTGTACCTGATCGGCCTTGATCGGGCGGCCAAGCGCAATGCCTTCGACCTCGATCTGCTCAATGAGCTGAGCCTGGCTTACGGCGAGTTCGAAGCCGACCGCGAAGCGCGGGTGGCCGTGGTGTTCGGCCACGGCGAGCACTTCACCGCCGGGCTCGATCTGGTCAATGCCAGTGCCGCACTGGCCGAAGTGCTGGCAGGTTCCGAGCGGCGGTTGCGATCCCTGGGGTGTTTTCGTCGGGCCCCGGGTGAGCAAACCGGTGATCGTCGCCGCGCAGGGTTACTGCCTGACCATCGGCATCGAGCTGATGCTGGCGGCGGACATCAACCTGTGCGCGAGCAACACCCGCTTCGCGCAGATGGAAGTGCAACGTGGGATCTTTCCGTTTGGCGGGGCGACTTTGCGTTTCCAGCAGATCGCCGGCTGGGGCAATGCGATGCGCTGGTTGCTCACGGGCGATGAGTTTGATGCCCACGAGGCGTTGCATCTGGGCCTGGTGCAGGAAGTGATGGCCAGTGAAGACCTGATGCCGCGGGCGATCGAGCTGGCCGAACGGATTGCCCGGCAGGCGCCGCTGGGCGTGCAGGCGACTTTGCTGTCGGCGCGAAAGGCGCGCTATGAGGGTGAGACGGCCGCGGCGCAGGCGTTACCGGCACTGGTGAAGAAGTTGCTTGCTACTGAGGATGCCAGGGAGGGGGTGCGGTCGTTGGTGGAGCGGCGGCCAGGGATCTTCAAAGGAGTTTGAGAAGTCTGGCGCCTGTCGAGGCGACATCGCGAGCAGGCTCACTCCTACATTTGAAATGCAATCCCCTGTAGGAGTGAGCCTGCTCGCGATAGGGCCGGCACGGCCCTCGTTTCAGGTCGCCGGGCGAATCGCCTTGATCAACGACTGCAACGAATACCCCAGCTGTGGCGCCAGCGCTTCGGCCCGTTGGGTCAGCGCCTGCAGATCCAGCGTCTGATCGAGGTCCGCCGGGACGATCAGAATCACGTTGCCCTCCTTCACCGGCAGCTCCCAGTAATGCCGGTGATAAAGGCCGCGCAACAACGCCGCGCCCAGTGGTTTGCCATCGTCGGTGGCCCACTGGTTGATCACCAGCCAGCCGCCCGGATTCAGGCGCTTCTGGCAATCGCCGAGAAAGCTCCAGGCCAGATGCCCGACCCCGGGCCCGACATCGGTGTACAGGTCGACGAAAATCAGATCCGCCGGCTCGGCAGTGGGCAGCAGCTCAAGCGCATCGCCGACGCGGATGTACAGACGCGGATCGTCATCCAGACCGAGGTACTCGATGGCCAGACGCGGCACGTCCGGGCGCAGTTCGATGGCTTCGACGTCTTCCAGCGGCAGAAACTTGAGACAGGCCTGGGTCAGCGTGCCCGCCCCCAATCCGAGAAACAGTGCGCTCTCAGGTTGCTCGTGACACAGCGCGCCGATCAGCATCGCACGGGTGTAGTCATACTCCAGCCAGCTCGGGTCAGCGGTGAACACGCAACTCTGCTCGATCGCATCGCCGAATTCGAGAAAGCGGTAATCGGCCACTTCCAGCACGCGAATCACGCCGAACTCATCCTGTACTTCGGCGAGCAGATGCTCGACGCGCTCCTCAGTCATTTCGTCTCCTGATGGTCACCGGGCGCGGTGACGCGATGGCGCCGCTGTGGCACCGTGGCAAAGCGGCGATTGTCGGCGATGGGGCGGGAACAGGTCACGCACTAATTGCTGCTAACATGGCGCTCCCCTGCGTACGAACTTCGAGACCGTGATGAGCCAACCGTGGAGCCCTGACAGCTGGCGCGCCCTGCCGATCCAGCAACAACCGCAATACCCCGACGCCGCGCACCTGCGCCAGGTCGAGCAAACGCTGGCCAGTTATCCGCCGCTGGTGTTCGCTGGCGAAGCGCGCGAGCTGCGCCGTCAGTTCGCCGAAGTCACCCAGGGCCGGGCGTTTCTGTTGCAGGGCGGCGATTGCGCGGAAAGCTTCGCCGAGTTCTCCGCAGCGAAGATCCGCGACACCTTTAAAGTGTTGCTGCAAATGGCAATCGTCATGACCTTCGCCGCCGGCTGCCCGGTGGTCAAGGTCGGGCGCATGGCCGGTCAGTTCGCCAAGCCGCGTTCGGCCAACGACGAAACCATCGGCGGGGTGACTTTGCCGGCCTACCGTGGCGACATCGTCAACGGTATCGGCTTCGACGAAAAGAGCCGCGTGCCGGATCCGGAACGTCTGCTGCAGTCCTACCATCAGTCCACGGCGACCCTGAACCTGTTGCGCGCTTTCGCTCAGGGCGGTTTTGCCGACCTGCATCAAGTGCACAAGTGGAACCTGGATTTCATCGCCAACTCGGCGCTGGCCGAGAAGTACGCCCACCTCGCCGACCGCATCGATGAAACCCTGGCATTCATGCGCGCCTGCGGCATGGACAGCTCGCCGCAACTGCGCGAAACCAGTTTCTTCACCGCCCACGAAGCGTTGCTGCTGAACTACGAAGAAGCCTTCGTGCGCCGCGACAGCCTGACCAACGATTACTACGATTGCTCGGCGCACATGCTGTGGATCGGCGACCGCACCCGCCAGCTCGACGGCGCGCACGTCGAATTCCTGCGCGGGGTGAACAACCCGATCGGGGTCAAAGTGGGTCCGAGCATGAACCCCGATGACCTGATCCGCCTGATCGACGTGCTCAATCCCGACAACGATCCGGGCCGTCTGAACCTGATCGCGCGGATGGGCGCAAACAAGGTTGGCGATCACCTGCCGGCACTGATCCGCGCGGTGCAGCGCGAAGGCAAGCACGTGCTGTGGAGCTCCGATCCGATGCACGGCAACACCATCAAGGCCAGCAGTGGCTATAAGACCCGCGACTTCGCGCAGATCCTTGGCGAAGTGAAGCAGTTTTTCCAGGTGCACGAAGCGGAAGGCAGTTATGCCGGCGGCATCCACATCGAAATGACCGGACAGAACGTCACCGAGTGCATTGGCGGCGCGCGGCCGATTACCGAGGATGGCTTGTCCGATCGTTATCACACCCATTGTGATCCACGGATGAATGCCGATCAGTCGCTGGAATTAGCGTTTCTGATTGCCGAAACGTTGAAGCAAGTCCGGCGCTAAACCGGATCCCGTGTAGGAGCTGCCGAAGGCTGCGATCTTTTGATCTTGATCTTCAAAAACAAGAGCAAAAGATCGCAGCCTTCGGCAGCTCCTACAGGGAGCCGGTGCCATCCAGTTGCGCCAATGCCAGCCTGAGCCGAGCAGCACTCTCGCGCTGACAATTCAACTGCACCCGCTCAAGCCCTAACCAACCCGCCATCTGCCGCAAATTCAGGGCCAGCGCCAGCATCCCCTCCTCGTCCAGCCCCGGCTCTTCCTCGTGAACCGCATGCACCGCCAACTGCCCCGCCGCTCTTTCGGCGCGTAAATCGACTCGCGCCGCGATCCGCTCGTTGTGCAAAAAAGGCAGCACGTAATAGCCGTAAACCCGCTTGGGCTGCGGCGTGTAAATCTCCAAGCGGTAACGGAAATCGAACAGGCGCTCGGTGCGGCTGCGTTCCCAGATCAATGAGTCGAACGGCGACAACAGCGCACTGGCAATGACCTTGCGCGGCACTCTGGGCTCCGGCAGGCAATAGGCGATCTGCCGCCAATCGCCGACTTCGCACATCTGCAATTGCCCCGCCTCGACCAGCTCAGCCAGACGCGGCCGTGCATCCGCAGGATTCAGCCGGAAATAATCGCGCAAATCTTTCTCCGTACCGACGCCCAGCGCTTGCGCTGCGTGCAACAGCAAACCGCGTTGAGCTTCGGCCTCATCCGCCAGCGGCTGCTGCAGGATCGCTGCCGGAATCACCCGCTCGGGTAAATCGTACAAACGCTCAAACCCGCGTCGCCCCGCCACCGTCACCTCGCCGGCGGCGAACAACCATTCCAGCGCCTGTTTCTCAGCACTCCAGTCCCACCACGGCCCGGCCTTGTCTTCGCGGGTCGACAGACTTCCCGCGCCCAACGCGCCCCGCTCTTCAACCGAGGCCAGCACGCGGCGAATGATTTCCTGTTGTTCGCGACCAAACTTCGCCAAGTGCTGATAGATGTCCTCGCCCCGCCTGGCTCGCTGCATCCGCCAGCCCAGCAACGGGTACATCGACAGCGGCAGTAGCGACGCTTCATGGCCCCAATATTCGAACAGCGTACGACGACGCCCCGAACTCCAGGCAGCCTGGTCGAGCAAGTCGGAAGAATAGAAACCAAGGCGGGAAAACAGCGGCAGGTAGTGCGAGCGCACCACGGCATTGACGGAATCGATTTGCAGCAGACCCAGCCGATCGATCAGCCGGTTGAGGTGGCTGGCGTTGACGGTCGGCGGCTGGCGCCCATTGAACCCTTGGGCAGCCAGCGCCAGACGTCGCGCCTGTTTGATGGAAAAGGACACTGTCGCGGGCATTGATTCCTCCATGTCTGCTCGCAACCTACCTCACCTGAAAGGGGTTTGTGTAGCGATGGCCTCATCATTTATGCATCGGGTCGTCCCAGAACGGCCGCACGGTTTCGTGTTCGACATCGGCGCGGCTGATGCCGATGTCCTTCAACGCTTCGTCGCTCAGCCCAGCTAGCATTTCCCGCTCACGGTGCAGCTCGTACCAACGGCTGAACTTGTGCAGCAGATCGGACACGATATGCCCGTGGCCAGCCTGCTGTTGTTCACTTACATACTCTCTTTGACCTTTCATCGTCTTGCCTCCTTTTGTGGATGGCTCAAGTCTCGCGCCGGCGCTAAGATCAATCCAACGAATGTTTCTGATGGCATGCATCACGGAGATTCATCAATTGTCCGCGTACCCCAGTATCGATACCGATGTCCTGCGCACCTTCGTCGCGATTGCCGATCAGGGCGGTTTCACCCGTGCTGGCGAGATGGTCAATCGCACCCAGTCGGCGGTGAGCATGCAGATGAAACGCCTGGAAGAAGACGTGTTGCAGCGCCAGCTGTTCGAGCGCGATGGTCGCCAGGTGCGCTTGACCGCTGAGGGCCAGGTGCTGCTCGGTTACGCGCGGCGCATCCTCAAGCTGCACAGTGAGGTGTTCAACACCCTGCGCGAGCCGCACATGGTCGGCACCGTGCGCATCGGCACACCGGATGATTATGTGATGCGTTTTCTGCCGGGGATCCTGTCGCGATTTGCGCAGTTCTATCCGCTGATCCAGATCGAGGTGCATTGCGAGTCGAGCAAGCAATTGCTGCAACGCACTGATCTGGATTTGTCGATCGTCACCCGTGAACCCGGTAACGAGATTGGCCAGTTATTGCGCAAGGAGCGCTTTGTCTGGGCCGAGGCGCAGAACTTCAGCGCCCACGAACAGACGCCGCTGCCGCTGGCGATGTTCAACAGTGATTGTTTCTGCCGCTTGTGGGCGTGCAATGCGCTGGACGCGATGGGCCGCGATTACCGCATCGCCTACAACAGCAGCAGCCTGTCGGCGCTGATGGCCGTGGTCAGCGCGGGTCTGGCGATCACCGCGCAGCTGGAAAGCCTGATCACCCCGGACATGCGCATCCTCGGCGCCGCCGAAGACCTGCCGCTGTTGCCCGAGGCGAGCATCATGCTGATCCGCAACCTGAACAACCCGTCGCCGATCACCGAGTGCCTGGCCGAACACATCGTCGAAGGCTTCAAACTTTAAATGCGAGCATCACCGCACACAGCACCAGGAAGCCGCAGAACAGCCCGCGCAGCAGTTTCTCCGGCATGGCGTGGGCAACTTTCACGCCCCAACTGATGCTGAGCAGACCACCGACTGCCAGCGGCAAACCGATCATCCAGTCGACTTCGTGGTGCACGGCGTAAGTCACTAGCGTCACACCGGTGCTCGGCAAGGCCAGCGCCAATGACAAGCCCTGAGCGACCACCTGCGTGGTGCCGAACAGGCTGGTCAGCACCGGCGTCGCGACCACGGCGCCGCCCACGCCGAACAAGCCGCCCATGGTTCCCGATGCGGCGCCAAGCACACCCAGCCAAGGCCACGAATAGCGCATCTCGGCAGTCGGCGCCGGGCGCGGGCCAAACATTTTCAGCAGGTTGTAGGCCGACAGCGCCACCAGAAACGCGACAAAGCCGATGCGCATGGTTTGCGCATCAATGCCCACTGCCCAGATCGAGCCGAGCCAGGCGAAGCAGAAACCCATCACCGCCAGCGGCAGCGCATGGCGCAATTCGATGCGGTTGCGCTGGTGATAACGCCACAGCGCCAGCATGACGTTGGGCACCACCATCACCAGCGCCGTGCCTTGGGCGATCTGCTGATCAAGGCCGAACCACACGCCGAGCAACGGAATCGCGATCAAACCGCCGCCAATGCCAAAGATCCCGCCCAATGTGCCAAGGGCAGCGCCGAACAGCAGGTACAACAGAAAATCCATCACAAGCGTAATCCTCTAACGACAGGCGGCCAATGCTACGCACTCGCGCCTAGCGGGGAAACGCACAGCAACGCACAATGGCTGTGCCGATTTTGCACAAGCGTGGTTTCCCATGAATCCCAACCAATTGACCGAGCAGCTTGGTCTGTTTCTCGACGTGCTGGAGAGTGGCAGCTTTTCTGCCGCGTCGCGCCGTCACCCGCTGACGCCTTCCGCTGTAGCCCGGCGCATCGACAGCCTGGAAAGTGCCGTCGGCAGCCAGCTGTTTGTGCGCAGCACCCATGCCGTGCTGCCGACTTCGGCCGGACTGGCCTTTGCCGAACGGGCGCGGCGGATCATCGCCGAATTGCAGCTGGCCCGCGCCGAGGCCGTTTCGTTGAGCAGCGCGCCGGAAGGCTTGATCCGCATCGATGCGCCAGCGGCATTTGGACGGCGGCATCTGGCGCCGGTGATTGCCGACTTTCTCCTGCTGTACCCGGGACTCGATGTGCAGATGCATCTGATCGACAGCTTCATCGACATGGCCGGGAGCAGTCTGGGCAAGGTCGATCTGGTGCTGCGTACCGGGCAGTTGGCCGACTCGCGTCTGGTCGCCACGCCCTTGGCCAGCATGGTCCGCGTGGCCTGCGCGAGTCCTGACTACCTCAAGCGTCGTGGCATGCCCAATCATCCCGCGCAGTTGAGCGAACACGACGGCCTCGATTGGGAGGGCCTCGCCCCGCCCTTTGCCTGGAAATTCGAAGTGGATGGGCAGCTGCAACTGCATCGTCCGTCGCGCGTACGCCTGAGCGCCAACAATGCCGAAGCTCTGGCATGTGGCGCGGCGGCGGGTCTGGGCGTCGCACACCTGCCGACCTGGCTGGCCAGTGAATACCTGCTGCGCGGCGAGCTGGTGCCGCTGTTCTGCGAAAACGGCCTGCCGCCACCGGAGTCCACCGGCATTTATGCGCTGCGCATGGAACAGCAGATCCATTCACGCAGTCGCCTGCTGCTGGAATACCTCAAAACCCGCTTCAGTCCGGTGCCGCCGTGGGATCTGGCGCTGCAACGGCAATTCGCCGGGCACTGACGCCGGGCATATTTATCTGGCGCATTAAAGGTTCGAGCGCTAGATTCAAAACGATCAACGATCAAGGCTTTTACATGACTTCCGAACGCGACAATTGCGACGACCTGCTGCTCGACAATCAGGCGTGCTTCGCCCTGCACTCGACCTCGCTGATGATGACCAAGGTCTACAAGCCGCTATTGCAGGCGCTGGGCCTGACCTATCCGCAGTATCTGGCGATGATGGTGTTGTGGGAGAAGGACGGTTTGACTGTCGGAGAAATCAGCGCGCGCCTGCTGACCGATCCGGGTTCGCTGACGCCGTTGCTCAAACGCCTGGAAGCCGAAGGCCTGCTCAGCCGCACCCGCAGTCGTGAAGATGAACGCGTGGTGATTGTCGAGCTGACCGCAGCAGGCCGGGCATTGCGCGACAAGGCGCAGACCGTGCCGCAGTGCATTCTTGGCGCCAGCGGCTTCACCCTTGAACGCCTGCAGAAGTTACAGGCCGAGCTGCAAGCGCTGCGCGGTCATCTGCAAGACAGCCTCAACTGAACGCACGCAGTCCCCTGTAGGAGTGAGCCTGCTCGCGATTGCGGTCTGTCAGGCTACACAGGCGGTGACTGACCCACCGCAATCGCGAGCAGGCTCACTCCCACAATTGATCTCCACCGCCAGAAAATATTTCACCCTTCACCTTTCCCTCCGACCGCTCTAATTCAAGTCTTTCAAGTTAATTGATCTCCAGACAGTCGCATTCCTCCAAGTTTTTTCGAAAATTTATCTTGCGCGCTAAACATTAGCGCTATACATTCTCTTCACACCTACTTAGCGCGCAAACAATTAGCGCACAACAACACAACCAACGAGGCTCACATCATGCAAACTCTCTACACCGCAATCGCAACTTCCACTGGCGGCCGTGACGGTCGTGCGATCTCCAGCGACAACGTTCTCGACGTCAAACTGGCCACTCCGAAAGAACTCGGCGGTGCTGGCGGCGCGGCGACCAACCCTGAGCAACTGTTCGCTGCCGGTTACTCGGCCTGCTTCATCGGCGCACTGAAATTCGTTGCCAGCCAGACCAAGCGCAAAATTCCTGACGACGCATCGATCACCGCCCACGTCGGCATCGGCCAGATCCCTGGCGGTTTCGGTCTGGACATCGACTTGCACATCAGCCTGCCGGGCCTCGAACAGGCCGACGCGCAATCGCTGGTCGACGCTGCTCACCAGGTCTGCCCGTACTCCAACGCCACCCGTGGCAACGTCGATGTCCGTCTGCACGTGACCGTGTAAGCACTGAAGCCCCCGGCCCGAACAAGGAAATTGAACATGAACACTTTCAGCAAAGTCTTGACCGGTACCCTTCTCGCCCTGTCGGTGCACAGCGCTTTTGCCGGTGATGTCGAACACAACACCCAGGCATTTCTCGATGCGCTGAATGCCGGCAGCGGCAAACCGATCGAGCAGCTGTCGCCCAAGGATGCCCGCGCCGTGCTGGTCGGCGCGCAGTCCGGGGTCAAGTTGACACTGCCCAAAGCCGATGTCAGCGAGAAGACCGTGCAGGTCGATGGCCAACCGTTGAGCCTGACCATCGTCCGGCCGGCCGGGGTCAAGGGTGAGCTGCCGGTGTTCATGTTCTTCCACGGCGGCGGCTGGGTACTGGGGGACTTCCCGACTCACGAACGCCTGGTGCGGGATCTGGTGGTCGGCTCGGGGGCGGCGGCGGTGTTCGTCAATTACACCCCATCGCCGGAAGCGCACTACCCGGTGGCAATCAATCAGGCCTACGCTGCGACCAAGTGGGTGGCGGAACACGGTAAGGAGATCAATGTCGACGGCAAGCGCCTGGCCGTGGCCGGCAACAGCGTCGGCGGCAACATGGCCGCAGTGGTCGCGCTGATGGCCAAGGACAAGGGCACCCCGGCAATCAAATTCCAGGTGCTGCTGTGGCCGGTGACCGATGCCAACTTCGACACCGGTTCGTACAACCAGTACGCCGAAGGGCACTTCCTCACTCGCAACATGATGAAGTGGTTCTGGGACAACTACACCACCGACGCCAAACAGCGCAACGAGATCTACGCCTCACCGCTGCGCGCCACCACCGCGCAACTCAAAGGCCTGCCGCCTGCACTGGTGCAGACGGCCAGCGCCGATGTACTGCGCGATGAAGGCGAAGCCTATGCGCGCAAACTCGACGAAGCCGGAGTACCGGTTACGTCGGTGCGCTACAACGGCATGATCCACGATTACGGTTTGCTCAACGTGGTCAGCCAGGTGCCAGCGGTGCGTTCGGCGATGTTGCAGGCTTCGCAGGAGCTCAAGGAACACCTGAAATAACCGCAGCCCTCCTGTAGGAGTGAGCCTGCTCGCGATAGCGTCGTCTCAGTCAACATCTTCAGCGACTGAATCACCGCCATCGCGAGCAGGCTCACTCCTACAAGGGATTCGCGCTGCCGCAAATACCGCAGGCACAAAAAAACCCGACTCAATGGTCGGGTTTTTTCTTTCCGCAAAAAGCAGTGCTTATTTCGCACGGCCCTTGTAGGAACCGCCTTCGCGGGTGTCGATCTCGATCATGTCGCCGATTTCGATGAAGTCGGCAACCGACAGTTCGGTACCGTTCTTCAGTTTGGCAGGCTTCATCACCTTGCCGGACGTGTCACCGCGAGCGGAGCCTTCGGTGTAGTCGACCTGACGCACGATGGTGGTCGGCAGTTCTACGGAAACCAGACGCTCTTCGAAGAACACGGCTTCGCAAACGTCGGTCATGCCTTCTTCAACGAAAGGCAGAACGCTTTCGATGTCTTCGGCGTTCAGCTCGTACATGGTGTAGTCAGTGGTGTCCATGAACGTGTAGGTGTCACCGCTGATGAACGACAGGGTGGCTTCTTTACGATCCAGGATCACGTCGTCCAGTTTGTCGTCCGCACCGTAAACGGTTTCGGTCTTGTAACCGGTCAGCAGGTTCTTCAGCTTGGTCTTCATGATCGCGCTGTTACGGCCCGACTTGGTGAATTCAGCTTTCTGAACCAGCCAAGGATCGTTGTCGATACGGATCACGGTACCGGGTTTGAGTTCTTTACCAGTTTTCATTGCGAATATCCGAATTTGGATGGGATTTACAAAAATCTAGGCCGCGTATCATATCCAATTTACATAAAACTGTACCAGCGCCGTGGCAAGATCCGCCTGCAAGGCCTGTTCCAGACACCATGCCTCGGCGTTTTCCTCAAGTTCCGGCCAATGTTTTCGCACCCTCAGCCAGTGCTCGCCGATCGGTTGACCAGCGCTCCAGGCGCGCCACAGACCGTTCATCGCCTCAGCGGCCGCAGGTGAAAGCGCTTGGGTGTAGAGCGCGAGGAAAGCATCGAGCTTGTCCAGATGGATGTCGTCGTCCTGCTGATAGATGTGCCAGAGCATTGGCCGCCCCGCCCATTGCGCGCGCACGAATGAGTCTTCACCGCGCACCGCGTTGAAATCGCAGCACCAGAGCAAATGATCGTATTGGTCCTGACGAACGAACGGCAGCACTTGCACGGTCAGCGACTCGCGCAAATGAATCGCCCCGACCGTCAGGATTTCCACGTCCAGCCAGCGCGCCACATCACCGAGAATCCGCCCTTCCGGCACCAGCAGGTGCGTCGGCTGTGCATCGGCGGCCAGCACATCCAGCCAACTGGCCAACCCGGCGTTTTCGTAAGCAAACAGCGAGATCAGCTGTGCGCCGGGCGCAGGATCGATGCCCAGGCCCTGCAGAAATTGTCGCTGCGCCGGTCGATCCTGCTGAAATTGCCGACGCTGTTCGAGCAGTCCGCGTTCACGCAGCAGGCCGCCGGTGCCCGATTTGAAGCCCGGAAAGAAGAAGAACTTCTGCACCGATTTGTATTTCACCGATGGCAAGCCGTGGCAACCGGTGACCCAGTCTTCGGCGCTGAGATAATCGAGGTTGAGCCACAGCGGCGGCGTTTCCCGCGCGGCCATGCTGTCCATGTAATCAGTCGGCAGTTGACAGGCGAAGGCTGCGATGACTCCGTCGGCAGCGTCCGCATGCCGCCACTCGCTCGGCCACTGTCGCACGTCGACACCCTGCTGCCACTGCTGCGCAAGATCGATATCGATTTCTGGGCAGAGGCGCTCGAACGCACGCAGATCATCCACCCACAGGCGCACCGGCAATGCCTGTTCGGCCACCAATTGCCGGGCCAGGCGCCAAGTCACGCCGATGTCGCCATAGTTGTCGACCACGGTGCAGAAAATATCCCAGCGGGGTTTCGCTTCAGGCATGCCGTTCTCCCGTTGGCAAAAAACCTCGATTGTCCGCATAAATGCGCTCGCGCAGAAGAGCCAACGGCGATTAATCTTCGTGCGACAATCGTCACTTGCCTGCAACCATCCGCCAGGAGGCCGCCATGCCCTACCGTCCGAATCCGCGTCGTCCCTTGCCTGTTCAGCTTAGCGCGCTGCATCTGACCGGCAGCATCGCATTGGGCCTGTGGCTGGGGTTTCTCGCGATCGCGCTGACCTGCTGGCTGCTCTCGCGTCTGTTTTTTGCCGAGCAACTGGCCCCTGTCGCGCAAGCGGTGCAGCAGCGCGTCAATCCACCAGCAGCCGTCGAGCCACAGCCGGACGTTGCGCCGCCGCCAACGCCGATGTTCCAACAGTACGAAGAAAACCTGCGCAAGAATGAACAGCAGGCGCGACTGGATCAGGCACGCGCCAATTCGCGCAATGCATCCAATCCGAAATGCCAGTTCTGGCTGCAGCAGGACCAGACCGCGCCAACCGAAAAGAGCCGCGCCAACGTTTTGCAATTCTGCGATTGATCATGAACAAACACAGCGTCCACCAATTGATTCTCGACAAGCTGCGCATCGACCTCGACATTGCCGAGCGCGCTGCGCAAACCGCTTACGAAACCGCGACCCACGAAGAAAACATCGCCGAAAACAAATACGACACCCTGGGGCTGGAGGCTTCGTATCTGGCGGCCGGTCAGGCGAAACGGGTTGAGGAGATCCGTCAGTCACTGGCGCTGTGCCAGAATCTGACGTTGCGTGCCTACGATGAAGACCGCGGTATCGAAGTCGGCGCCCTGCTCGGTCTGGAAGACGAAAAGGGTCGCGAGCAATGGCTGTTTCTGGCGCCGGATGCGGCGGGCCTGAAAGTCGATGTAGTGGGTCAGCCGATCACCGTCATCACTCCGCGCTCGCCACTGGGCAAAAGCCTGCTGGGCAAGTTCGAAGGCGATGAGGTGGAGATTCTGGTGGCGGGCACCCGGCAACAGTTCGCTGTCACCGAGGTGCTTTGAGGCGGGACCTTAGTGGACCGGCAGTTCGACACCGTCGAACAGCTCTTCCAGTTCCTGCTTGTTGTGGCACTGAATGGCTTTGGCCATGACTTCGCGGGTCAGGTGCGGGGCGAACTTCTCGATGAAATCGCACATGAAGCCACGCAGGAACGTGCCGCGACGGAAACCGATCTTGGTGATGCTCGACTCGAACAACTCGCTGGCATCCAGCACCACCAGGTCGTTATCGAGTTTGGTATCGACGGCCATTTTCGCCACGATGCCCACGCCCAGACCCAGGCGCACGTAGGTCTTGATCACGTCGGCGTCAGCAGCGGTGAATACCACTTTCGGGGTCAGCCCACGATGGCTGAACGCTTCGTCGAGTTTGGAGCGGCCGGTAAAACCGAACACATAAGTAACGATCGGGTATTCGGCCAGCGCTTCGAGGGTCAGCTTCGGCAGCTTGGTCAGCGGGTGCCCATGAGGCACGACCACGCAACGGTTCCAGCGGTAGCACGGCATCATCACCAGATCCCCGAACAGCTCCAGCGCTTCAGTGGCGATGGCGAAATCGACGGTGCCATCAGCGGCCATTTCGGCGATCTGCATCGGCGAGCCCTGATGCATGTGCAGCGCCACGTCCGGGTATTGCTTGATGAAATTGCTGATCACCGGCGGCAGCGCATAACGTGCCTGGGTGTGGGTGGTGGCGATCGACAGCGTCCCTTTTTTCTCGTTGGAGAATTCCTGGGCAATCTGCTTGATGCTCTCGACCTTGCGCAGAATCTCGCCGGCGGTGGTGATGATGCGCTCGCCGGCCGGGGTGACGCGGGTCAGGTGCTTGCCGCTGCGGGCGAAGACTTCGACGCCCAGTTCGTCTTCCAGCAGGCGGATCTGCTTACTGATGCCCGGTTGCGAGGTGTACAGGCTTTGGGCGGTAGCGGAAACGTTGAGGTCGTGGTGCGCCACTTCCCAGATGTAGCGCAGTTGTTGAAGCTTCATATCAATCCCTCAAAGCAGGTAGACGCCACGGGCATCAGCGACGGTATATAACTATATTAATGGTTTGAAGAATAAATCTAGAACTTTTTATCAAAACGCCATTATTCCTGCTTCAACGATCTTCCCGCCGCCGGCGCTCCATCAACGGCACCAGATACACCGGCACCTTGGCCAGTTGCAGCACCCGCGCCGCCGTGCGCCCCAACGGCGTTTCAGCGCCGACGCCATGGCTGTGACTGCCGACGATCAGCAGATCGACCGAGAGCTTGTGCACCTGATCGAGAATCACCTGCGACGGATCGCCCTGCAGCACGCGCACTGCGCGAATGCGCTGCAGATCCTGTTCGCCGTCGTCCCCCAGTTCTTCACGAAAGCTGTCGAGCACCCGCTGTTCGATATTGGCGATGACTGTTTTCAGACCCTGACTATGGAATTCGTTCAATGCCTGTTCGTCGAGATAGCTCTGCAGCACCGACTCGGCAAACAGGCCCATGGGTTCCACCGCGTGCACTACATACAGATCGGCATTGAAGGTGCGCGCCAACGCCAGGGCATGCTGCATCACGAACGGTGCATAGAGACCGAGGTCGGTGGCATACAGCATTGAGCGAATCATCGGGACCTCCTCGCGAGCCAACGATGGCGGAGATTGATTCAGCTTAGCAGTGCCTTGGCGAGTGCGACGTGCGACGCAACGTCCTGAATGAAAAGGCTCTAGATCGGCGGTTCGTTGCTGATGCCATGGGGTACATGGCCGGTGGCGACCACTTCACGGGCCAGCTCGCAATGCCCGGTCTGGTCATCGAAGAACACGTCAGCGGCGAAGGCTTCGAGGAACGCCGATTTGGTCAGGCCACCGAGAAACAGCGATTCATCGAGACGGATATCCCATTCCCGCAAGGTGCGAATCACCCGCTCATGGGCCGGCGCCGAACGCGCGGTCACCAGCGCCGTGCGGATCGGGCAGTCGTCGTCGGGAAACTCGCGCTGCAACAGATTCAGCGCAGCCAGGAAGCCTTTGAACGGCCCTCCACGTAACGGCTCGCGGGCCGACTCGCGTTCCTTGGCCTGAAACGCTTCCAGACCACCAGACTGATAGACGCGCTCGGACTCGTCGGAAAAAATCACCGCGTCACCGTCGAAGGCAATGCGCAATTCATCGCTGGCCGCGCGGCTGGCGCCACCGGACAGGATCGTTGCCGCGGCAAATCCTGCATCCAGCGCCGCGCGCACGTCTTCAGCGTGCGTCGAGAGAAACAGGTCACAACCAAACGCTTTCAGGTACGGATACGGACTGCGCCCACCAACGAACGCCGCGCGGGAAATCGCCAGCCCGTAATGGTGAATCGAATTGAACACGCGCAGCCCGGTGTCGGCGCTGTTGCGCGAGACCAGAATCACCTCGACCCGCGCGCGGCCGAGGCGACTGTTCAGGCTCAGGAGTTTTTCCACCAGCGGGAACGCATCGCCCGGCGCGAGAATTTCGTCTTCGTGCTCGATCTGATATTGCCGATAGGCTTCGACGCCGCTCGACAGGTAGACCTTGTGGCTTTCGCTCAGGTCGAACAAGGCGCGCGAGGAAATCGCCAGCACCAGTTTGTCATCGATGTTATTGGCCATGCCTTCCCCCAGAACAACCGACTCAAGTATTGCGTCGGTCGATGAAACCCAAATGGCGATACAACGCCTCGATGCGCGGCAACTCGCAGCCCGCCGCTTTCGCCGCCGCCAGTGGCCGGGCGTAGATCGCCTCCAGCTCCAGCGGGCGTTTGTGTGAAAAATCGTGGTACATGCTCGGCCAGTAATCGGGCATTTTTTCCGTCATGGTAAACAGGTACTCGCCATAGCCCGGCGGGATCTCGTATCCGCAAGCCCTCGCGCCCTGCACCACCTCGGCCATCAGCGCCTGAATCGACACGCGGCTGTCGGCATCGGCCATCAGCGCTTCAGTGCCCGCGCCGAGCAACACCGAAAGTCCGTTGTAGGGAATATTCCACACCAGTTTCTGCCAGCGCGCCTGATGCACGTTGGCCATCGCTTGAGAGTCGATGCCAGCGGCGCGGAACAACCCGGCGCCTTCTTCGACAATCGCCATGCGCGCCACTTCATCGATGGCCGGACCGCTGTGGTAACCAACGTTCACCGCGCCAAGGGCCTGGTGGGTAATCTGCCCGGGGCCTTCGCGATTTACGCAGATCAGACACAGGCCGCCAAGCAGATGCAGCGAATCCGGCAGCAGCGGCCGCAGGCTGTCTTCGACATCCAGACCGTTTTGCAGCAACAGCACTTTTGCGTCAGGTTTGGCCGCTTGAATGATCGCCGGCGCGAGACCTGCGTTGCTGGTGGTCTTGGTGCCGACCAGCAGCCAGTCGCAGGGCGGCATGTCTTCGGCAGCGCAATAGGCATTCGCCGGATTCAGCGTCAACGCACCGTGCACCGCACTGTTGATCTGCAAACCACGCTCCGCCACTGCGGAAAATTCGCTGCGCAACAAGAAGTGCACGTCGAAACCGGCACGCGCCAGCATCACCCCGTAAAAACCGCCGATTGCACCGGTGCCGATAATCCCCACCACCGGTTTGCTGACTGTCTCGCTCATGGCAACTCCTCTGCAATTCGACCCAGCGCCTGCGCCACGGCCTGGTTGAGTTCAGCAACCGTCAGGCGGCTGTGCACTGCGCCAAAGAACTCGCCGTCGCGCACCACAAACAGCGCCGGCAAATGAAACACCTGATAACGCTCGACCAGGCCGCCGTTGTTGCCGGCGTCGATCCAGCACAGCCGATCGATCGCCAGCGGCATGCCCGGCAACACCTCGCGGGCATAGCGACAACTGGCGCAGCCGACGCTGGTGAAAATCACCAGGCAAACCCCTTTCATCGCCAGCAGCCGCTGGTCGGCGTCAAAGTCGGTCAGCTCGGATTCGGCCACTATACTGGGAGAAACAATGTCAGATGGCCGACACAGGGAGTCTGTGCTCATGGGACGTTTCATTCCTCATCCGGACGAAGTGCCGGTTGAATTGACGTTACTCAAGCCTGAATGCATTTCCAGACAACAGCTGCACACTATCAGCCTCGGCGGCATCGCTTGCAATTACCACCGCGCCTGGCGCCATGGCACCGCGTTGCAAGTGCGCATGCCGACGCTGAATGCCGACTTCTGTTGTCCGGGCTACGTGGCCTGGTGTCTGCGCCGCAAAAAAGGCTATCTGGTGGGCATCGCCTTCACTGACGAACAGACCCTGTTCAGCGCGCGAATGGGTGAGCAGGTGTGTCAGATCGAACGCTATTCGCGCATGCAGGACAGCCACGATGACCTGCAGGATATTCAGGCGCTGGCCCTGCAATGGGTCGAGGAGCATGCCGAAGAGTTCTCCCACGACAACCTGCGCAAGGCTTTTGCGCAGCCAGCGCTGGACTAAAGCACGGTTTGCCCATTGTCGAGCCGCGTCTGACGCGCTAAGGTTCGGCTCCCCCGACGCGCTAAATCTGCTGTGCTCCGCCGCGCGGGGATCGCTGGCGGCCGGCACCCGTGACCTGACGAGTAAACGATGGCTGATTTACCGATCAACGACCTAAACGTCGCCTCTAACGAGACCCTGATCACTCCCGATCAGCTCAAGCGTGATATCCCCCTGAGCGACGCCGCCCTGCGCACCGTCACCAAGGGCCGCGAAGTCATTCGCAACATTCTCGATGGCACCGACCACCGTCTGTTCGTCGTGATCGGCCCGTGCTCGATTCATGACATCAAGGCTGCCCACGAATACGCCGATCGCCTCAAGGTGCTGGCCGAGGAAGTCTCCGACACCCTGTACCTGGTCATGCGCGTGTATTTCGAGAAGCCGCGTACCACCGTCGGCTGGAAAGGTCTGATCAACGATCCGTACCTGGATGACTCGTTCAAGATCCAGGATGGCCTGCACATCGGTCGTCAGTTGCTGCTGGACCTGGCCGAAAAAGGCCTGCCGACCGCGACCGAAGCCCTCGACCCGATCTCCCCGCAATATCTGCAGGATCTGATCAGCTGGTCGGCCATCGGCGCGCGTACCACCGAATCGCAGACTCACCGCGAGATGGCTTCCGGCCTGTCCTCGGCGGTCGGCTTCAAGAACGGCACCGATGGCGGCCTGACCGTGGCGATCAACGCCTTGCAGTCGGTGTCCAGCCCGCATCGTTTCCTCGGCATCAACCAGGAAGGTGGCGTATCGATCGTCACCACCAAAGGCAACGCCTACGGTCACGTGGTGCTGCGCGGCGGTAACGGCAAGCCGAACTATGACTCGGTCAGCGTGGCCCTGTGCGAGCAGGCGCTGAACAAAGCGAAGATCAAGCCGAACATCATGGTCGATTGCAGCCACGCCAACTCCAACAAGGACCCGGCCCTGCAACCGCTGGTGATGGAAAACGTCGCAAACCAGATCCTCGAAGGCAACCAGTCGATCATCGGCCTGATGGTTGAAAGCCACCTGAATTGGGGCTGCCAGGCGATCCCGAAAGACCTCGCCGACCTGCAATACGGCGTGTCGATCACCGATGCCTGCATCGATTGGTCCGCCACTGAAAACACCTTGCGCAGCATGCACGCCAAGCTCAAGGACGTATTGCCGAAACGCCAGCGCACGTAAGCATGGTTTCGCGGACATAAAAAAACGCCGGGTAATGCCCGGCGTTTTTGCGTGTGCGATTCAGATTTTTGCAGCGCGGCGCTGATGACGTTCCATGTAGCGCTCGACGTAGGAGCAGGACGGGATCACCGTGTAGCCCATTTCTTCGGCGTATTGCAGCGCGCGTTCAGTCAGCGCTGCGGCGATGCCACGACCGCGCAGGGCATTGGGCACGAAGGTGCGATAGATATCCAGGGTCTGCTTGCCCAGATCCATGTAGGTCAGGTAAGCACGATGACCGTCCACGGTGGTCTCGAATTGATGACCAGCCTGGTCATGGTGGATGGACAACGCCTCGCTCATCACTACTCCTCGCGGGTCTTGAATTGTGACCCCTACCTTACCGATGTTTTCCCGGCGAAGGAACATCTACGCCACCCCGTGCCTGATGGACACCGAGAAGAGCCACACCGATCTCGCGCAACCTGACACCTGTTGAATAGTAGGCACCATTGGCAAAAATGCTCAAGGTACGCTCGTCATCGCACAGTCGGTGGGCAAAGGCTTCGATGCTCGCAGGATGGCCGCAAGACGCTCTTCGCGTGCCGTTTGCCTGAACATTGCCGGAATGTTGAGACTTAAGACGTGCGACCTTTTTTAAAGTCACCTGAACATCAACAAAGATACGCGAAGCGGTTCGCAGAAGCAGAACAAAAGTGTGGACGAATTCATTTAGAAAGACTCTCGCCGAACTCGCAAAAAGAGCATGCGAGGGTGGGAACTTTTTCCGTTTGAGTCGCTCACACCGGGGCTTGCAGCTGGATATTTTTTATACAGCGCAGTTAAAAGTTGCTCGAAAAAGAATCAACGCCTACAATTTTTTTTGCTTCTTGCGCTACGTCAGTTTACTTACTACAAGTAATGGGTAGTATGTACGCCGGCTATTTCCTCAATCGTGAGGAGACAGCCACTTAATTTGAAAGTCCTTGAAGGGGAACACGATGAACAACGTTCTGAAATTCTCTGCTCTGGCTCTGGCCGCAGTTCTGGCTACCGGTTGCAGCAGCGCATCGAAAGAAACCGAAGCACGTCTGACCGCTACTGAAGACGCAGCTGCTCGCTCCCAGGCTCGTGCAGACGAAGCTTACCGTAAAGCTGATGAAGCTCTGGCTGCTGCTCAAAAAGCACAACAGACTGCTGACGAAGCTAACGAGCGTGCTCTGCGCATGCTGGAAAAAGCTAGCCGCAAGTAATAATCCCTCGGGATTGTTATCGAGCCGATCCGGTTTCCGGGTCGGCTTTTTTGTGCCCGGAACTTTCCTCCGGGCACTAAAAAACCCGCCGACGCTCTCGCATCGGCGGGTTTCGATCAGCGCTTATTGCTGCAGATCGATCGGTGCACTGCTCACCATCGGCGCCGAAGCGTTCGGCACGGCGATCTCGACCGGCAGGCCATCTTCGGCCGCGACCACATCACGCACCACGTCCCAGTTCATGCGCAGGTTACTGGTGATGTCTTCACGCTTGAGCATCGCGTTGATCACCGCCGTGTGCTTGTCGACTACAGACGGGTTGCCGTTGTCGTCGAGCGGCGTGTGCGCTTCCAGATAGACCTTGCCGCCGCTGCGTCCGAACTTGTACGGGTCGTTGATGATGCGCACCGAGGTGCCGACCGGGACCATGCCGGCCATCTCCAGCACGTTGTTGTTGAACATGCGGAAGCAACCGTGACTGGTGCGCATGCCGATGCCGAACTTCTTGTTCGAACCGTGGATCAGGTAACCCGGCGTGCCGAGAGTGAACTTGAACGGGCCCAGCGGATTGTCAGGTCCGGCTGGTACCACGTTGGGCAGCGGATCACCGTCTGCGGCGTGCTCAGCCTTGATCGAGGCCGGAGGAGTCCACGTCGGGTTCGGCGTCTTGGCGATGATCGAGGTATGCGCGATCGGCGAGCCCCAGCCTTCGCGGCCGATGCCCAGCGGGAAGGTGTACACCACGTCGCGGCCTTTCGGGTAGTAATAGAGGCGGTATTCGGCGAGGTTGATGACGATGCCTTCACGCGGGCCCGGCGGCAGGATGAACCGGGTCGGCAGGACGATCTCGGTGCCGGCGCCCGGCAGCCAGGCATCGATGCCCGGGTTGGCCGCAACCATTTCCGAATAGCCCAGATCGTAGGTGGTGCCCAGGTCGGCGAAGGTGTCTTCGTACTTGGCTTTGATCACCTGCACCTGGCCGACGATGTCCTCGCCGGGTGGTGGCAGGGGAAGCTCCAATGCAGCAACGGGACCGGCCACACACAGGGCGGCAAGTGACAGGCAGCGGGTGACGGCAGGAAAGCGCGGCAACATCCGGAAAATCCTTCGCATGATCATCAAGGGTATAAGGGCGCGATTGTACACCGCGGCTTGGGGATTCGGGGAGGTAGCGCGGCCATAGGCGACAGGGTGCGTTCAGGGTGGGAGCGAGCCTGCTCGCGAAAGCAGTGTGTCAGCCAGCATGAATGTCGATTGAAAAGACCTTCGCGAGCAGGCTCGCTCCCACATTTTTGATCTTGAACACTCAGAGCTCGAAACGCAGCTCGGGCCAGATCGGCGAGGTACCGCGCTTCTGCGATTCGAGAATCGCCCGGCACAGCGAGCACAGGCGCTGATCCTGAAACACCCGGCGATCAACATTCGACCAGCGCGGTTGCGCCGGCAGCAGCGTGCCACAGAGCGTGCGGTCAGCCGAGCCTCCGAGTTCCAGCTGACGCGTCACCAGATGTACCCGCACTTCCTGGCAGGCGAACAGGTCCAGCTGCTCGTCAGGCTCGATCAGTTGGTAGGCAAACAGGGACCAGGCAGGACGCGGCATCGGGGGCTCCAAATTAGGGGGCGCCACATTAGCCGAAAGCCTGCCTGTAGAAAAGCCTCATAACAGCGGTTTTAGCGTCGGCCAGACATTTTCCAGCAACTTGCCCTGAGCCCCGGCGGCCGGGTGCAGACCGTCGGCCTGCATCAGGTCCGGATGACCGCCGACGCCTTCCAGAAAAAACGGCACCAGCGGGACCTTTTTCTCGTCAGCGAGCTTGCCGTAAACCTCGGCGAACGAATCGGTGTAACGCTTGCCATAGTTGGGTGGCAGTTGCATGCCGAGCAACAGCACTTTGGCGCCGCTCTGGCGCGAGCTGTCGATCATCGAGGCAAGATTTTGTTGCAATTGCGTTGGCGGCATCCCGCGCAGGCCATCGTTGCCACCCAGTTCGAGGATCACCAACTCAGGCTTATGCTCTGCAAGCAGCGCCGGCAGCCGCGCCTGGCCTCCGGCGCTGGTGTCGCCACTGATCGAGGCGTTGACCACTTTATCGTCGAAACCCTCTTGTTCGAGCCGCTGCTCAAGCAGCGACACCCACCCCAGACGGGTATCCAGGCCGAAACCGGCGCTGATACTATCGCCAACGATCAGGACAGTACCCGCCGCTGCGTTCTGGGCCATGCACATCAAGGCCAGGCCAGCACTCAAAAACCATACACGCATCGGATTCTCCATGGGCGCAAGCATTCTCACCGCGAAGAACCTCAGCAAAGTGGTCCCTAGCGCGGAAGGTGAACTGACTATCCTGCACGAACTCAGCCTGGAACTGAACAAGGGCGACAGCCTGGCCATCGTCGGCGCGTCCGGTTCCGGCAAATCCACCCTCCTCGGCCTGCTCGCCGGCCTCGACCTGCCGAGCAGCGGCGAAGTCACCCTCGCCGGCCAGGGCCTGAGCAATCTCGACGAAGACCAGCGCGCGCGAATCCGCGCCGAGCACGTCGGTTTTGTCTTCCAGTCGTTCCAGTTGCTCGACAGCCTCAATGCGCTGGAAAACGTCATGCTGCCGCTCGAGCTCGATGGCCGCAAAGATGCCCGCGAGCGCGCCACGCAACTGCTTCAGCGCGTCGGCCTCGGCCAGCGCCTGACCCACTCGCCGCGCCAGCTCTCCGGTGGCGAACAGCAACGTGTGGCCATCGCCCGCGCCTTCGCCGCCGAACCGGACGTGCTGTTTGCCGACGAACCCACCGGCAATCTCGACAGCCACACTGGCGAGCGCATCAGCGACTTGCTGTTCGAGTTGAACAAGGAACGCGGCACCACCCTGGTGCTGGTGACCCACGACGAACGCCTGGCCCATCGCTGCCGGCGCCTGATCCGTCTTGAAGCCGGGCTGCTGGTCGCCCCTCTGGAGCCTTGATGGCACGTCTGCCGCTGTTGCGTCTGTTCAGCCTCGCCCTGCGCCAGCTCATGCGCGATGCCCGCGCTGGTGAGTTGCGCGTGTTGTTCTTTGCGCTGGTGGTAGCCGTCGCGGCGAGCACCGCGATTGGCTATTTCGGCGCTCGCCTCAATGGCGCGATGATGCTGCGTGCCACCGAGTTTCTCGGTGCCGATCTGGTTCTGGAAGGCAGCTCGCCGGCCCGCGAGGAGCAAATCCGCAGCGGCACCGAACTGCGCCTGAATCATGCGCAAGTGGTGGAGTTCTCCAGCGTCATTGCCACCGACAACGGCATTCAGCTGTCGAGCATCAAAGCTGTCGACCGAGCCTATCCACTGCGTGGCGAGCTGAAAAGCGCGCCCGCGCCATTTGCCCAGGAAGAAGTCGGCGGCGAACCGCAACCCGGTGAAGCCTGGGTCGAGGCGCGTCTGTTGACCGCGCTGGATCTGAAGATCGGCGACAGCATCGATGTCGGCATGAAGACTTTGAAGCTGACGCGTGTGCTGACCTACGAGCCGGATCGCGCCGGCAACTTCTACAGCCTGACGCCCCGGGTGCTGCTCAACCTCGATGACCTCGCCGCCACCGGCGTGGTGCAACCGGGCAGCCGGGTGAGCTACCGCGAACTGTGGCGCGGCGAACCGCAGGCGCTGGAAACCTATCGCGAACTGATCAAACCGGGCCTGGCTGCAAACCAGCGAATCCAGGATGCCCGTGATGGTAACCGGCAGATTGGCGGTGCGCTGGGCAAAGCCGAGCGCTATCTGAACATGGCCAGTCTGGTCGCGGTGTTGCTGGCCGGGGTGGCGGTGGCGTTGTCGGCCAACCGTTTCGCCAGCCGGCGGTTCGACGCCAGTGCCTTGCTGCGCTGCCTCGGATTATCGCGGCGGGAAACCATGGTGCTGTTCAGTCTGCAGCTCACCGTGCTGGGTCTGATTGCGGCGATCAGTGGCGCCCTGCTCGGCTGGCTGGCGCAACTGGGCCTGTTCGCACTGCTGCATGATTTGCTGCCGAGCGATGTGCCGCCGGGTGGCCTGTTTCCAGCCATTGCCGGGATCGGCACCGGGCTGGTGGCATTGGCCGGTTTCGCCCTGCCGCCGCTGGCCGCCCTCGGTCGCGTGCCACCGCTGCGGGTATTGCGTCGCGACATGCTGCCGATCCCGTCGAGTACGTGGATGGTCTATGGCGCGGCGCTGGGTGCGCTGGGCCTGATCATGTGGCGTCTGAGCCTCGACCTGCTGCTGACTTTCGCCCTGCTCGGCGGTGGCGTGGTCGCCGCGCTGGTGCTCGGCGGCCTGCTGCTGTTGTTGCTGCAAAGCCTGCGCCGCATGCTCGCCCGCGCCTCGTTGCCGTGGCGCCTGGGTCTTGGCCAGTTGTTGCGGCATCCGTTGGCCGCGGCCGGACAATCCCTGGCCTTCGGCCTGATCCTGTTGTCGATGGCACTGATCGCGCTGCTGCGCGGTGAGTTGCTGGACACCTGGCAGAACCAGCTACCGAAAAATGCGCCGAACTACTTCGCGCTGAACATCCTCCCGGCTGACAAGCAGGCTTTCGCCGATCACCTGATCAAGGTGTCCGCGCAAGCGGCGCCGCTGTATCCAGTGGTGCCGGGGCGGCTGATCAGCATCAATGGCGAGGCGGTGCAGCAAATCGTCAGCAAGGATTCCGCCGGAGACCGCGCCATTCAGCGTGATCTGAGCCTGACCTGGGCGGCGGATCTGCCGGCCGGCAACAAGCTCACCGCTGGCTCATGGTGGAGTGGCCAGCCGTCAGACGATGTGCCGGGCGTTTCGGTGGAAGGCAAAGTGGCCGAGAGCCTGAAACTCAAACTCGGCGATCACATGGTGTTCAGTGTCGGCGGGGTCAATCGCGAAGCGAAGGTCACCAGCCTGCGCGAGATCAACTGGGACAACTTCCAGCCGAACTTCTTCATGATCTTCCAGCCGGGCACCTTGAAGGATCTCCCGGCGACCTACCTGACCAGTTTCTATCTGGCGCCGGGGCACGATCAGCAGATCGTCGAGCTGTCGCGGACATTCCCGGCGGTGACCATCCTGCAGGTCGAAGCCTTGCTCGAACAGCTGCGCAGCATCCTCGCCCAAGTCACCCTGGCAGTGGAATATGTGTTGTTGTTTGTTCTTGCTGCGGGGATGGCGGTGCTGTTCTCCGGCCTGCAGGCGACGCTGGATGAACGCATCCGCCAAGGTGCGCTGTTGCGTGCGCTGGGTGCCGAGCGACAGTTGCTGATCAAGGCGCGACGTATCGAGTTCGGTTTGCTGGGCGCGGTCAGCGGCTTGCTCGCGGCGATCGGTTCGGAGGTGGTCAGCCTGGTGCTGTACCGCTTCGCCTTCGACCTGCCATGGCATCCGCATCCCTGGCTGCTGGTGCTGCCGTTGATTGGCGCCGCATTGATTGGGGGAGCCGGAGTGTTCGGCACGCGTCGCGCACTGAACGCCAGCCCACTGACAGTGTTGCGCGAGGGTTGATAGACTCAGGCGGTCTTAATCACAAGAAGTTGCCATGAGCCGTTATCGCCCTCCCCGCACCGCCGGCACCGCGCTGATCACCCCCGAAGGTGAAGCGCGGATGCGTGCCGAATTCCATGAGTTGTGGCATGTGCGTCGCCCGCAGGTCACCCAGGCGGTGAGTGAAGCGGCGGCGCAGGGTGATCGTTCGGAAAACGCCGAGTACACCTACGGCAAAAAAATGCTGCGCGAAATCGACAGTCGCGTGCGTTTTCTCACCAAGCGTCTGGAAGCGCTCAAGGTAGTCAGCGAAAAACCCAGTGACCCGAACAAGGTCTATTTCGGTGCCTGGGTCACTATCGAAGACGAAGACGGCAAGCAGTCGCGCTACCGCATCGTCGGCCCCGATGAACTGGACCTCAAACTCGGTTTGATCAGCATCGACTCACCGCTGGCCCGCGCGCTCATCGGCAAGGCACTCGACGCCGAAGTGCGGGTGCAGACGCCGACCGGCGAGCAGTTCGTTTACATCGTGGCGATTGAATATCTGTAAGAGCAATCAGCGCCGGGTGATCAAGCCCTGCCGCGCAACGCGGGTCAGTTGCTTGATCATTTCCGGCGCCTCTTCTGCACTCGGCGCCTGAATCACCGCCAGATCAAAGCTGTCAGTGGCGAAACGCGCCAGCGACTCGCCGTCATCGACAAACTGGATCAGGAACGCGGCAGGACCGCCGCTGCGACGGGGCCAGCCATCGAGATAACGCAACAGCGTCGGCTGGTGTTTGCCGCCAAGAAGAATTTTCGGGTTGCGCTGGGTGACATGGGCCGTGATCGGCGCGGGACGTGCTGGAGGGCGTAGTGCATTCATCGTGTCGTGTCTCTGCCTCAAAAGTCTGCATGGCAGGTGAGAGGCAACACCGAACCAGCGCTTTAGCGGTATTTCGAAGCCCTGTTCCGGCTTCTGACGGTAACTGTAGAAGTCACCTGGCGCCCCGCAAGTAGCTGTTTAAATCGGCGCATGAGCAACATCCTAGAGAACGTGACCGACCAGTGTCAAGAATCGCCCGCAACAAAAAAAGGCCCGCGCAATGCGGGCCTTTGCCTTGAGCCAGAGCCTTCAACCGGCGATGGCGCGATCCGCCGAAAGCTTGCCGGCACCTTCGATCAGTACCGCGATGCTACCGGCCAGCAGAGCCAGGGCGAACTCATAACCGTTGTTGGCCATGAACAAACCGTTGCCGATGTGCACCGAGAAGATTGCCACCAGCGAGAGGAACGCCAGACCGAGTGCCGCCGGGCGTGCCAGCAGGCCGATGATCAGGGCCAGACCGGCGAAGAACTCCGTACCACCAGCCAGCGAAGCCATCAGGTAGCCCGGGGTCAGGCCGATGCTTTCCATCCATTGCGCGGTGCCGGCCAGGCCGTAGCCACCGAACAGACCGAAGAGTTTCTGCGAACCGTGGGCGGCGAAGATCACGCCAACAGCAATGCGCAGGACAGTCAGGCCGTAACCGGCGCGGGTGAACAGAACCTTGTTGATCAGAGAGCTCATGGTGCATTCCTTGTTGTGCAGAAGTGTTTGTGTGTTTGGGTTGGTCGCTATATTAATCAGTTTATTTCATGTTAAAAGCGCAAATATTTCGCCATAACAATCGAGTTTTTAGATTATTTCCGTGTGACCACTTTCTGCTGGCGGGGCTCGAGCGACTCACGCTCCCGGTCGAATGCCAGGTAGTACTTGTTCACGCTATTAACATAGCTGACGGCGCCCATTCCCACTTGCTCCATGGCGATACGCTCGACCTGGAAAAACCACTGGTTGGGATTCAGGCCACGGCGGCGCGCTTCGGCACGCATGCCCTGCACGCGCTCAGGGCCGATGTTGTACGCAGCGAGGGTGAATGCCATGCGCTCACGCTCGTTGAGTTTGGGGCTGCTGAAAAATTTGCGGCGGATCATCGCCAGGTACTTGGCGCCGGCCTGCACATTCGCATCGAGATTGTGGATATTGCTCACCCCGACCCGTTGCGCGGCGGACGGAGTGATCTGCATCAGCCCGGTCGGGCCGCTGCCGCTGCGGGCGTTGGGCTGCAGACGCGATTCCTTGAACGCCAGCGCCGCAAGATTGAGCCAGTCCATGTTCTGCGCGTCGGCGTGCTTTTGCAGGGTCGGGCGGAGTTTTTCCAGACGCTGGCGATCCCCCTTGGCCAGCGGATTGTGCACCTGGTACAAGCGCCGATAGATGCGCAGAAATGCGGCGTCTTCGTCAGAGGGTTTCTTGTAACCGGTGAGAAAGCGATCGATGCTCGCGCGCAACATCGACGCGTCGCGGCGCACGAACCAATGTTCCTCGCCCGGCTCGCCGAGGCTCAGTTGCCGGTCGAGGCGCAGCTTCGGCAGGATCTTGCCCCAGCGCTCGGCAATCGGCTGCTCGACGATGGTCAGGTGGAAAATCCCGCCCTGGACCATTTCCAGCACATCCTCCACGGCCAGCGTTGGATCGACCCATTCGATATTGATCGGTGCCAGTTTGTGCAGCGCCAGTTTCTGGTTGAGCTGGCTGACCACCTCCCCCGCCGCACTGCCAGTGGGCAGGGCCAGGGTTTTGCCAGAGAGTTGCTCGACCCTGGTGTAGCGGCGCTGGCCCTTGATGCCGACCAGCACCAGCGGCACGTTGCTGGCGATCGGCTCACTGCTGGCGACCGCATAGCCCGAAGGCAGATCGAGCAACTCGCCCGGCGCGACCATGTCACCTTCGCCGCGCTGCAAGGCGCCGAGCAATTGATCCTTGGCTTTGGGAATGATTTTGAGGGTGACTTGCTGGCCGTCACGGGCATGGCCGTTGAGGTATTGCTCGAAGGCGCGCAGGCGGTGGTATTCGACACCAATGGCCTGGCCCTGGACTTCGCCGGAGCTGTTGCGGCTCTGATTGACCAGCACGCGCAACACGCGGCTGCTGCGAATGTCCGAGAGGTCGCGAACCTTGGTCGCCGGCACGGCTTGCAGCGGCCCGGGCAGGCGCGCGACCGCCGTCATCGGCAGCAGCAACGCAGCGCACAACAGCAGCAGAACCGAGGGACGATGCATCCACTCTCCGAAAAGAATACGGGGCGACTTCACCATGAAAGCGGCGAGATCACCGACGAAAACAGAGCGCTTTGTGCGCTGGTAAAGTGCGAGAGACTGGCACAGTGATGGCATTGCCGCCACCCCGGAGTCCCCCGCGGCCCCAACAGACAGCCATAAGTCGTTGTAGTTCTTGCCTTTTCTTATAAATCTACAGCTCTGATATGCTTTCCGGCCTTCGGCCCGAGGTAGCACCATGCAACTCATCGATATCGGCGTCAACCTGACCAACCCCAGTTTCGCCGACAAACACCAGACGGTGCTCGACCGCGCCTACGCCACCGGGGTCTGCCAACTGGTGCTCACCGGCACCAGCGTCGAGGGCAGCGAGCAGGCGCTGGAGCTGTGCCAGCAACTGGACGAAAGCGGCCAACGACTGTTCGCCACTGCCGGTGTTCACCCACATTCGGCCAGCGACTGGAACGCTGACAGCGCGCGTCGTTTGCGCAGCCTGTTGAACGAATCCAATGTCGTCGCGGTAGGTGAATGCGGTCTGGATTTCAACCGCGACTTCTCCCCGCGTGCGCAGCAGGAAAAGGTCCTCGAAGAACATCTGGCGCTGGCCGCCGAGCTGCAACTGCCGGTGTTCCTGCATGAGCGTGATGCCAGCCAGCGCCTGCTGGAAATCCTCAAGGACTTCCGCGATCAACTGCCGGCGGCGGTGGTGCATTGCTTCACTGGCGAACAGAAAGCCCTGTTCAGCTACCTCGATCTGGATCTGCACATCGGCATTACCGGTTGGATCTGCGACGAGCGCCGCGGCACGCATCTGCATCCGCTGGTCAAGGAGATCAAGCCGGGACGGCTGATGCTGGAAAGCGATGCGCCGTATCTGCTGCCTCGCACGCTGCGGCCGAAGCCGAAAAACGGGCGCAATGAGCCGGCCTATCTGACCGAGGTGTTGCGCGAGGTGGCGTTGCATCGCGGCGAGACCGAAGAAGCACTGGCCGCGCACACCACCGCGTGTGCCCGGGCATTCTTCGGTTTACCGATCATTTCCTGACACACCCAAATCTCATTGTAGGAGTGAGCCTGCTCGCGATAGCGGTGTGTCAGTCAATGATGTAAGCGACTGACCCACCGCTATCGCGAGCAGGCTCACTCCTACAGAAAAGCAGGCCAGCGGCATCTGTTGATTCATATCAAAACTCCCTTATCTGCATAGCGGCACAATAATGGCACCTTGCCAAAACTGTTTCCGCTATCAGAGAAGACCTCCATGGGTGCCTGGCTTAGCAACATCTCGCTGAAATACAAATTCTGGGCGGTCAATGCGGTCGCCTTTGTCACAACGCTGCTGCTGGTGCTGTACGCCGTACATCTCGAACAGCAGGCCCGTAGCGACGCCGCTCAGGCATCCGCGCAGGCGCAGGCGCAATTGCTCAAGGCCTGGCCGCCCGGGCAGGCGCTGCCCAGATCCGCTCAGGTGCTGACCTTCAAGCGCGGTGAAGCGCCGCGTCTCAATGATCAACCGCTGCTGGAAATCAGCGGCAGCGTCGGTTGGAACGCCATCAATCATCTGCCGCTGTTTGGCGAAAATCCGTTGATCGGCGCCGAGGTGTTCAGTCGTGCCAACGGCGAACAAGTGGCAGTCATCGCCTATGGCCCGAGCCTGAGCCAAGTGTTCAGCGAGCGCTTCGCCAACTACGCGCTGGCAGTCTTCGTCCTGATGCTGGCAATGCTAGGCGCTTCGCAACTGTTGATCCGCTTTCTGCTCAGCCAGCTCAACACGTTGAAAGACGTGATGCTGCACGTTGAAAAAACCGGCGACCTTTCAGCTCGGGTGCCGCTGGTGGGCAGGGATGAAGTCGGGCAGATGGCCAATGCCTTCAACGCCATGCAGGCCGGATATCAACGCGTCGTGACGACAGTGGCCAACACCGCACGGCAACTGGATGTCGGTGCCGCGCGGCTGGCGGCGAGCATGAACGATGTGCGGCACGGCATGCTCGGGCAGCAGAGCGAAACCGATCAGGCCGCCACCGCGATCAACGAAATGACCGCCACCGTTTACCACATCGCTCAACACGCCGGCGCCACTCGCGATCTGTCGAAGACCGCCGACGGCCTCGCCGGCAGCGGTCAGCAAGTGGTCGCCCGGGTGCAGCAGTCGATTGCCGGGCTATCCAGTGGCGTGAAGCAGACGGCGCAAATGATTCAACGCCTGGCCGAAGACAGTCAGAAGATCAGCGGCGTGGTCAGCGTGATTCACAGCATCGCCGAACAGACCAATCTGCTGGCGCTCAACGCGGCGATCGAAGCTGCCCGCGCCGGGGAAATGGGTCGCGGCTTTGCCGTGGTCGCCGATGAAGTGCGTAACCTTGCCAAGCGCGTGCAGGCGTCCACCGACGAGATCACCGGGATGATCGCGGCGTTGCAGGCCGGCACCCGCGATGCGGTGGATTTCATGCAGGAGAGCTCGTACAAGGCTGACGATTGTGTGCAGCAGGCGCAGGAGGCCGGCGCAGCCTTGGCAGAGATCACCGGCGCGGTGGCGCAGATGCGCGAGAGCAACACGCAGATCGCCGTGGCGGCGGAGCAACAGAGTCAGGTTGCCGAGGAGATGAACCGGGCGGTGGTGAGTATTCGTGATGTGACCGAGAACACCGTGCAGCAGACGGTGGATTCGGCGACGACCAGTGATGAGTTGGCGACATTGGCGGGAGAGTTGAACAAGGCGATTGGGCAGTTGAAGCTTTAACATCAGAAGATCAAAAGATCAAAAGATCGCAGCCTTCGGCAGCTCCTACGGGGGGAACGCATTTCAAATGTAGGAGTGAGCCTGCTCGCGATGGGGCCAGATCGGGCATCATCAAATACGGCCATTGCCGCTATCAACTCAATAGCCAACCTTGATTCGCCGCCCTCCGCGCCCGGGCCTATTCTTCAACCATGAAGTTCAACATGGATCGAGGAGTAGTAAACATGGGCAAACGTCACCCCAATCTTCCCGCGTGGCAATGGCGCGCCTACCCGGGCAATCATCAGCATCCGACCAATCTGGTCCTGCACCTGATTGCCGTGCCGCTGTTCATCGTGGCGTTTCTGCTGATCGTGTCGGGGGTGTTCGGCCTGAGCCTGGCCAGCGTCGCCATCGGCGTGATCGGTATCGTCGCGGCGCTGGGTCTGCAGCGTCACGGTCACAGCCTGGAGGCGCAAGCCTCCGAGCCGTTCAGTGATCGCCAGGATGCCGTCTCACGTTTGCTGGTCGAGCAGTTTCTGACCTTTCCGCGGTTCTTTCTCAGCGGTGGCTGGTGGCGCGCCTGGCGTGAGCGCCACCGTCGGCATTGAGTCAGGCAAAGATCGTCACGGTCTGGCGACTCATGGCTATCAACTCTCCCTTCGCGCTCCACAGCTTGGCGGCGACATGGCCGTAGCCGTCGGCCGCGTATTCGATATCGGCCAGG
The DNA here is from genome assembly GCF_030209115.1 of Pseudomonas sp. FR229a. Classification (NCBI taxonomy): domain Bacteria; kingdom Pseudomonadati; phylum Pseudomonadota; class Gammaproteobacteria; order Pseudomonadales; family Pseudomonadaceae; genus Pseudomonas; species Pseudomonas sp. FR229a. Next base: position 72,390 of record NZ_JARVSP010000012.1, read on the forward strand.
TATTGGCACCAGTCCAGCGTACTGAAGTCGTGTAACGGCTGAACGAATTCAATGGTCCAGGTCAGCGTGCTGCCCGGTGCAGGTTTCTTCAGATACGGCAACAGCGCCGGTGGCCAGGCATCCACCAGCGCCAACAGATGCGCCTCGTTGACCGGCTCCTCTTTGACATCCCCACGCAAGCGCACCCAACCGCCCATCAAGCGCGATGGCGTGCCGGAGAACGGAATGCCACCGACGCTCCAGCGCATGGCCAGGTGGCGCATGAATTCCGGGGTCACGCCTTTGATATACGGCAGCTCCTGACATTCGTCCCAGTGTTTCATGGTTGGCGCCGGGTAGGCTTCGACGGCGACTTCCGAGGGCCGCGAGGCACCAAAGCTGCCCTGAATGATCGTCACCACCTGGCCGTTTTGCATGGCTCGGCCCAACACCTGGCTGACCGCTTTGCCTTCGCGCAGCACGTCGACTTCGAAACTCACCGGCACGTCCGGCTCGACCGGGCCAACAAAGGTGATCGCCAGCGAACGCACCGGACGTTCCGACGGCACCCTGGCGCGCATGACTTCAAATTGCAGCGCGGCCACCAGCCCGCCAAAACTGGCTCGGCCCTGCCCCCATTCGGCGGGGATGGTCACTTCAGGTTGTTGGCGGACAGCATCGAGCAGATCGCAAAAGCGCATGGCAACCTCGGAAAGCGAAAAAGGAATGCGGGGATCTTAACCAGCCCAGGGCGGCGGCGCAGCGTCTATTCCGGTCAAATGGGCTGACAGATAGGCCTTGCACCTTTATCCGTCACACCGAACTCTCCTGTAGGAGTGAGCCTGCTCGCGATAGCGGTCTATCTGGCAGCGAAGTGTCGACTGATGAATCGCTATCGCGAGCAGGCTCACTCCTACAAGGGACCGTGTGGATTTCAGGGTTTGAAACAAGTGACGCTGAGTTTTTCCAGCACTTTATCGGCCTTCAGCTCTGCCTTGATCAACCCCGCCTGCCACGTTGCCACACACGGTTGCAGATCAGCCTCCTGCTCTGCGCGGGCCAGCCATTGCCAGCAATCGTGCCAATCGCCCAATGCGCCTTGCGCGGATTTCAGTTGTTTGTAAGCCGGTTTCGGCAAGCGATCCAGTTGCGGATAAGCTTCGATGCCGTAGCGCACGCGTTTGATCAGCAGGCGCAGACGATGACGGTCGTGGGCGGGATCGTGCAGCGCCGCGTCGAGCTTCTGCCATTGTTTGCCCAGACGTTTTTCAATGCGCTTATCCAGATCCTTGAGCAGCCCCTGACGCTCGGACGCGCGCAAGAACCGTGGAAAGGCGTCAAGAATCATCAGCAACGAAGCCAATTCCGCACTCGCCGCCAGCGCCGGATACGCTTCGGCCATTTGCGCCAGACGCCGCTGCGCAGCCTCGGGCTGATCATGCTCGAGCAGATACGCCGCCAGCACCTCGCGATCACGCCACGGTGTGGTCAGATCGCCCACCGCCGAAGCTGCCGCCTCCAGTTGCTCGACACCCGGCAATCCGCGCAACGGCCGCAACAGACTGCGCAAGCGCCGCACCGTAGTGCGCAAATCATGCAACGCGTCGGGATCGGTGCGCGCATTCAACCTTGCCTGACACGCCAGCAGCCGCACATCCAGGCTCAACACATGAGCCACCAAACGATCGATCATGGGGGTCTACTCCGTAGACAGCTTCAAGTTGCAAGCTACAAGCTGCAAGCTGAACGCGGTCGCTTTAAGCTTGCCGCTTGCAGCTAGAAGCTTGCAGCTGCTTTTTTAACGTCCTGCTCGGGATTCGCGAATGTAGAAGCGGGCTTTTTCGGCTTTCTTGCTGCAGCCTTCGAAGCCTTCGAATTGTTGCTGGGTCTTGGCGGCGGTCAGCAGCGACAGCGCTTTGGAATAGCTGACGGTGCCGGCGAAGCCTTCAGCCTTGGCCAGGTCCAGTTCGTGCCAGGCCGTATCGAGTTGGCTGCCGCAGCTGTCGCGGTACGCGGTTTTGCCGGCGCAACCGGCCAGAACCAGGGCCATCAACGGTACACAGATCCAGGCTTTCATCACTCACACCTCAAGGTAGGTCAACAGTCGTGCAGGTAAGACGGTCGAGCGGCGAAAAAGTGCCTCGCCCGCCGGCCAAACCGTGTGGCGCAGAGCATAGCGCGCAAGCGTGCGGCGCGAGCGAAAAACGACGTCACTGCCTCGCGCAACGACCTTGGCGATTGAGCCGCTTGGCCGATGCGTGCATTGTGCAGGCTTGTCCGGAGGAAGTTTGATGAAAAAGCGTGTCGCACTGGTGCTGGGCTCCGGTGGTGCCCGGGGCTATGCCCATATCGGCGTTATCGAAGAGATTGAAAGACGCGGCTACGACATCGCCTGCATTGCCGGTTGTTCGATGGGCGCGGTGGTCGGCGGGATCTATGCCGCCGGCAAACTGGATGACTACCGGCGCTGGATCGAAAGCCTCGATTACCTCGACGTGCTGCGTCTGGTCGACGTCAGTTTCCGCCTCGGCGCGATTCGCGGTGAAAAGGTCTTCGGGCAGATTCGCAAGATCGTCGGCGAGATCAACATCGAAGACCTGCGCATCCCCTACACCGCTGTCGCCGCCGACCTGACCAATCAGCAGGAAATCTGGTTTCAGGAAGGCTGCCTGCATCAAGCCATGCGCGCCTCGGCGGCGATTCCCAGTCTGTTTACGCCGGTGATGCAGGGCAACCGCATGCTGGTCGACGGCGGCATTCTCAATCCGTTGCCGATCGTTCCGGTGGTGTCCAGTCACTGCGATCTGATTATCGCGGTCAACCTCAACGCCACCAATCAGCGTCATTACAAATTACCGGTGATCGAGCGGCCCGCCGCGTTCCGTTCGCGCTTCGACAGTCTGATCAAATCCATGGGTTCGAAGTTGCCATTCCGGCGCAAACAGGCCGAGCAGTTGTTGAAACTGGAACAGGAAGCCCTGCGCGCCGAAGCGGCGGAAATCAATCCGTGGCTCGAAGGCGTCGAACCGGAAAGCCAGCAACCGGCCGCCGCCCCGGAACGCGAAGGCGCGCCGAAATCCGCCACCGGTTCGTTCATCATCGATAACGTCGGACCGGCGTCGCTGCTGGATCTGATCAACCAGAGTTTCGAGGTGATGCAGACCTCACTGGCGCAGTACAAGATCGCCGGCTATCCGCCGGATATCCTGATCAACGTGCCGAAGCGGGTGTGCCGGTTTTTCGAGTTCTACAAGGCGCCGGAATTGATTGCGCTGGGCAGACAGATTGCCAGTGATACGCTGGATCGGTATGAGCAGGAGCAGGGTTGAACTGATCCGGATTTTTCAGAGTAATTGAAGGCCTCTTCGCGAGCAGGCTCGCTCCCACATTAAGAATGCATTCCCCTGTGGGAGCGAGCCTGCTCGCGAAGGCGTCAGATCAGCCAACTTCACTCAACAACCGATACCCGACCCCCGCCTCCGTCACAATAAACCGCGGTCGGGTCGGGTCATCCGCCAGTTTCTGCCGCAGATGCCCGACCACGATCCGCAGGTAATGACTGTCTTCGGTGTGCGTCGGTCCCCAGATATCCTTGAGCAATTGCTGCTGGGTGATCACTCGCCCCGGATGCCGCGCCAGTTGCGCGAGCACCGCGTATTCCTTGCGGGTCAGGGCGACTTCGGCGCCGTCGAGCAGCACCCGCCGATAGGCCAGATCCACGGTCAACGGGCCGACGTTCAGCGCCGCCGGCTGCGCCTCGCCCGCCGGGGCCTGGCGCAATAGCGCGCGAACCCGGGCGAGAAATTCCTGGATGCCGAAGGGTTTGGTCACGTAGTCATTCGCGCCGCCATCCAGCGCTTCGACCTTCTGCCCTTCACTGGCGCGCACCGACAGCACCAGCACTGGCGTGCTCGCCCATTCGCGCAACTCGCGCAGCACTTGCTGACCGTCCATGTCCGGCAGGCCGAGGTCGAGCACCACCAGGTCCGGTTTGCTCAGCGCGGCTTGCGCCAGGCCTTCGGCACCGGTACCCGCTTCGAGCACTTTATAGCCTTGTGAAGCGAGGCTGATGCGCAGGAATTTGCGGATCTGCGGTTCGTCGTCGATGACCAAAATGGTCGCGGTCTGGCTCATGAATTCACATCAACACAAAAGAGTGGCAAGAGAGTAGCGCAGTCGGCCTCAGGCTTCATTGTCCATCCCGGGTTGCGCCTGCAACGGCAGGTGCAAGGTGATGCAGGTGCCCCGCCCGTCGATGCCGTCAGCTACGGCGATGCGCCCACCGTGAGCGCCGACCATGCCCTGACAGATCGCCAGTCCCAATCCGGTGCCCTGGCCGCCGCGATCACCGCGCGCGGCGGTGTAGAACATGTCGAAAATCTTCGCGCGGTCCTCTTCGGGGATGCCCGGGCCTTCATCGCTGACCGAAAAGAAAATCTCTTGCTCCTCGGCGCCGGCGCGCAGTTGCAAGCGACCGTGGCTCGGCGAAAAGCGCGCGGCGTTTTCCAGCACGTTGACCAGCGCTTGCTCGATCAACGCCGCGTGCACGTACAGCAGTGGCAACTCGGCCGGCACCTCGGTGCTGACCTGCAAAGGCGCCAGCACCGCGCGCAGGCGATTGAGCGCACTGCCGACGATATCGGCCGGTGACACCCAGTCCCGCGCCAGCTTCAAGGCGCCATGGCCGAGGCGGGTCATGTCGAGCAGGTTCTGGATGTAGCGGTCGAGGCGTTCTGCTTCATCGCGGGTGCCTTCGAGCAACTCGCGGCGATCCTCCAGCGGGATCGCTTCGCCGAGGGCCAACAGGCTGTCGATGCTGCCGCGCATGGCGGTCAGTGGCGTGCGCAAATCGTGGGACACCGAGGCCAGCAAGGCGCTGCGCAGTTGCTCGGTTTCGCCATGCAGCCGCGCCGCTTCGAGGTCATCGGCCAACTGCGCGCGGGCCAGGGCTTGTGCCAGCGGCTGGCTCAGCGCAGTGAGCAAGCGTCGGCGCTGACCGCTCAAGGTCTGGCCTTGCCTGGCGCAAACACCGAGCAATGCCAGCGGCCCGTCCTCGACCGACAGCGGCCACCACCACCAACGCCCAAGCGGCAAGGTGCCGGTGCCCTTGCCCGCTGGTTGATCGTGTTGCCACGCCCAATCGGCGGCGGCGCGTTCGGCCTCGGTGAATTGCAGCGGCCCGCCGGTTTCGACTTTCCAGCCGCCCTGCCCGTCGCGGTTGAGCAGGCACAGTTGCAGGTCGCTCCAGCCTTCGAGGTGTTGTGCGGCGGCGCTGACCACGGCCTGGCGATCAGTCGCGGCGGTGAGTTTGCGCGACAGGTCGAGCAATTCGCTGGTCTCTTCCTGGGTATCGCGCAGGGCCTGCAATTGCCGCCGCTGACGTGCCGCGAGGTTGCCGGTGAGCGCCGCCATCAGCAGGAAAAACAGCAGCGTCAGCACGTCTTCTTCGCGCTGGATGCTGAGCGAGAAATTCGGCGGAATGAACAGGAAATCGTAGGTCAGAAACGACAGCGCCGCACAGGCCAGCGCCGGGCCAAGGCTGCTGCGCACCGCCACCAGCAACACCGCTGCGAGAAACACCAGCGAGATGTTCGGCAGCGGCAACACGCTCGACACCGCCCAGGCCAGGGCACTGGCTAACAACGTCGCGACCAGCGCCAGCGCATAGTCGAACCACACCAGCGTGAGCGGATTGCGCGGGCGTGGTGGGTGCTGTTCGTGATCACTGTCGAGGACGTTGATTTCCAGCCCATGAGCCTGACGCAGCAGCCGCGCCGCCAGGCCGCCGCCGAACAATCGACGGCGCAATCGCGGCCGCGACTGGCCGACCAGCAACAGACTGGCGCGGCGCTCGGCGGCGTGTTGAATCAGGGTTTTCGCCACTTCACCAGCGCGCAACAGCACCACTTCGCCGCCGAGGCGTTCGGCCAGCTGCTGGGCGCTTTGCAGACGCAACCGCGATTGCTCGTCGCGGGCGCTGCCGTTGTCGACATGCACCAGACTCCACGGCAGATGCCGGCGCTGGGCGACGCGGCTGGCATGACGCACCAGACGCTCGGCCTGCGCATCGCCATCGACACCAACCAGCAAACGCCCGCGCACCGCCGGCGCCGCCTGCCCGAGCTGACGATAGCCTTGGGCGAGATCGTTATCGACCTGCGCAGCGGCGGTCTGCATCGCCAGTTCACGCAGGGCGGTGAGGTTGGTCTGGGTGAAGAACGCGTCGATAGCGGCGCGCGCCTGCTCCGGCACGTAGACCTTGCCTTCGCGCAGACGCTCGAGCAATTCACGCGGCGGCAGGTCGATCAGCAGCAGCTCATAAGCCTCCTGCAAGACCCAGTCCGGGAGCGTCTCGCGCACTTGCACGCCGGTGATGCCGCGCACCTGATCGTTGAGGCTTTCCAGGTGCTGGACGTTGACCGTGGTGAATACGTCGATGCCGGCGGCGAGCAGTTCCTGAATGTCTTGCCAGCGCTTGGCATGACGACTGCCGGGGGCGTTGCTGTGGGCCAGTTCATCGACCAGTACCAGCTTGGGTCTGGCAGCGAGAATGCCGTCGAGGTCCATTTCTTCAAGCAGCACGCCACGGTATTCGCTGCGCACCAGCGGTTGCTGCGGCAGGCCACCAAGCAAGGCTTCGGTTTCGGCCCGGCCGTGGGTTTCGACCACCCCGGCGAGAACTTTCACGCCCTGGCGCAGTTGCGTGTGGGCGGCCTGAAGCATGGCGTAGGTCTTGCCGACACCGGGGGCGGCGCCGAGAAAAACCTTGAGCCGGCCACGGCCATCGCGGGGCAGGTCTGCTAACAGCGCGTCGGCGCGGCCGGAGTCGCTCATGCTGGGATTGCCTTGTTCGGTTTGAGATTGGTGTGAAGCGTCAAGAGATCGCAGCCTTCGGCAGCTCCTACAGGGTAATGCGATTCATGTAGGAGCTGCCGAAGACTGCGATCTTTTGATCTACAGGTTTTGCAGTGCCAGGTTCAGCTCCAGCACATTCACCACCGGCGGCCCCACCAGCGGCTGTTCGATGTGCTTATCGAGCAGTTGCTGCAAGGTCGACACCGGCATGTTACGCGCCGCCGCGACACGCGCCAGTTGATAGGCAATTGCTGCCGGTGGCAAGTGCGGATCGAGGCCGCTGGCGGAGGTGGTCAATAACGCCAGCGGCACCGGGCCTTGCCCCGGAACCTGAAGTTTATTGGCGTCGTCGATCACGCGGGTGGCGAGTGCCGGATTGCTCGGCGCGAGGTTGCTGGCGCTGCTGGCCACTGTGGCAAAAGCCCCGGCGGACGGGCGTGGGTGAAACCAGTTGTCGCCGCTGAAATCCTGGGCGATCAGCGACGAGCCGCGAACCTTGCCGTCGGCGTCGTGGATCAGGCTGCCGTTGGCCTGATCCGGAAAAGCGACCTGGGCAATGCCGGTGACCGCGAGTGGATAGGCGACGCCGGTGACCAGGGTCATCAGTGCCAACAGGGTCAGGGCCGGGCGTATCATTGTGGACATTTCAAGATCCTCGAATTCGTTGGGCAAACTTTCGCGGGGTGTCAGGGAGATCTTTTCCCCCTCACCCCAGCCCTCTCCCCCAAGGGGGCGAGGGGGAAAGGGAGCCGATCTATGTGCAGTTCAAAACCTGAGCACACCTCGGTATTTCAGGTCGATACAGCTCCCGTCGTCACCTCGGTCAGTCCCCTCTCCCTCTGGGAGAGGGCTAGGGTGAGGGGCTTTTTTCAGCCTCACACCAGATGCAACGCCGTAAGCAGCATGTCGATCGCCTTGATCCCCACGAACGGCACGACAATCCCGCCCACGCCATAGATCAGCAGATTGCGCCGCAACAACGCCGCCGCACTTGCCGCCTGCACGCGCACGCCGCGCAACGCCAGCGGAATCAGCACGACGATGATCAACGCGTTAAAGACGATGGCCGAGAGAATCGCGCTCTGCGGACTGCTCAGGTGCATGATGTTCAGCACGCCCAGCTGCGGATAAATCGAGGCGAACAGCGCCGGCAGAATCGCGAAGTATTTGGCGATGTCGTTGGCGATGGAAAAGGTCGTCAGCGCGCCACGGGTCACCAGCAATTCCTTGCCGATCTGCACCACGTCGAGCAGCTTGGTCGGGTCGCTGTCGAGATCGACCATGTTCGCTGCTTCACGCGCAGCCTGGGTGCCGTCGTTCATCGCCATACCCACGTCGGCCTGAGCCAGCGCCGGGGCGTCGTTGGCACCGTCGCCGCACATGGCAACCAGACGACCGTCGTTCTGCTCGTGACGAATGCGCGCGAGTTTTTTCTCCGGCGTGGCTTCGGCAAGCACGTCATCGACGCCCGCTTCAGCGGCGATGGCCGCAGCGGTCAGCGGGTTGTCGCCGGTGACCATCACCGTGCGAATACCCAGTTTGCGCAACTCGGCAAAACGCTCGCGGATGCCTGGCTTGACCACGTCCTTCAGATGGATCGCGCCAAGCAATTTGCCGTCAGCGCAGACCAGCAACGGCGTGCCGCCGCTCTGGGCGATCCTGTCGATTTCCCGCGCCAGCGCCGGGGCCAGATCGGTGCGCTGCTGACCGAGAAACGCCAGCAGCGAATCCACCGCGCCTTTGCGATACACACGGCCCTGATAATCCACGCCGGACAAGCGGGTTTCCGCGCTGAACGGTACGGCAGTCAGGGTTTCCGGGGCAGGCTCCGGTTGTGGATGCAGACCACGGAGGAACTCGACGATCGATTTGCCTTCAGCGGTTTCATCGGCAAGCGACGCAAACAACGCACCTTCGGACAGCTCACGGCCGGTCACACCCGGCGCGGCATACACCGCGCTGCAACGACGGTTACCGAAGGTGATGGTGCCGGTCTTGTCGAGCAACAGCACATGCACGTCACCCGCCGCTTCTACTGCGCGACCGGACTTGGCGATCACGTTGAGGCGCACCAGACGATCCATCCCGGCGATACCGATGGCCGACAGCAGACCGCCGATGGTGGTCGGAATCAGCGTGACCAATAACGCCACAAGGAACACCAGCGGCAGACTGCCATTGGCGAAGTGGGCGAACGGTTGCAGGGTGACGACCACCAGTAGAAAGATCAGGGTCAGGCCGATCAGCAGAATGTCCAGCGCGACTTCGTTCGGGGTCTTCTGGCGTTTGGCGCCTTCGACCAGCGCGATCATGCGGTCGAGCGTCGATTCACCGGGGTTGGCGGTGATCTTCACCAGCAGCCAGTCGGACACCAGCCGCGTGTTGCCGGTGACGGCGGAGCGGTCGCCACCGGATTCGCGGATCACCGGCGCCGATTCGCCGGTAATCGCCGCTTCGTTGACCGCCGCGATGCCTTCGATGACTTCGCCGTCACCGGGGATCATCTCCCCGGCCTCGACACGCACCACGTCGCCCTTGCGCAGATTGGCAGCCGGCACGATCTTGAAACTGCCATCGGCCTGGCGGCAGCGCGCACTGAGGCCTTCGCTGCCGGCCTTGAGGCTGTCGGCGCGGGCCTTGCCGCGACCTTCGGCCAAGGCCTCGGCGAAGTTGGCGAACAGCACGGTGAACCACAGCCACAGGGCGATTTGTGCGGCGACGAAGGTCGGCACGTTGGCATCCGGGATGAAGCACAGCACGGTGGTGAAAATCGCCGTCAGTTCGACCACCAGCATCACTGGCGAACGCGCCAGTTGCCGTGGGTCGAGCTTGACGAAGGCTTGCACCAGCGCCGGCCGCCACAGGGCCGAGATCGCGGTTTTTGCTTGTTCCGGCGCCTTGACAGCGGCGGGTTTGATTGCAGGCATATTCATGGATGGATTCCTTAGAAGCCCATACTTAAATGTTCGGCGACAGGACCGAGCGCCAGCGTCGGCAAGAACGTCAGGCCGCCCACCAGCAAAATGGTCACGGTCAACAGGGTCACGAACAGCGGGCCGTGAGTCGGGAAGCTGTTCTGGCCGACCGGTGCACTTTTCTTCATCGCCAGGCTGCCGGCCAATGCCAGCACCGGCAGGATGTAGCCGAATCGACCGATCAACATGCCCAGGCCGAGCATCAGGTTATGGAACGGGGTGTTCGCGCTCAGGCCACCGAATGCCGAGCCGTTGTTGGCGCTGGCCGAGGTGTAGGCGTAGAGCAACTGACTGAAACCGTGGGGGCCGGGGTTGCTGATGGTCGCCGCCGGGCCGGGTAGCACCGCAGCAATGGCGCCGAGCACCAGCACGCCGACCGGCATCACCAGCAGCGTCACCACCAGCAACTGCACTTCGCGGGCCTGAAGTTTCTTGCCGAGGTATTCCGGGGTGCGGCCGATCATCAGACCGGCGAGGAACACCGCGATCAGCACGTTGAGCAACATGCCGTACAGCCCGGCGCCGACACCGCCGAAGATCACCTCGCCGACCATCATGTTGACCAGCGCGACCATGCCGCTGAGCGGGTTGAGGCTGTCATGCATGGCGTTGACCGAACCGTTCGAAGCCGCCGTCGTCGTCACCGACCACAGCACCGTGGCAGTGGTGCCAAAGCGCGCTTCTTTGCCTTCCAGCGGCGCGGTCTGCTCGACGGCGGTGTTGTTCAGGGTCGGATTCGGCTGATACTCGGCCCACAGCGAGGTCGCGCCGCCGATCAGGAACAGCGCCAGCATGCAGGCGATAATCGCGCGGCTCTGACGCAGATCCTTGACGTAGTGGCCGAAGGTGAACACCAGCGCCACCGGAATCAGGATGATCGAAGCGACTTCGAACAGGTTGCTCCACGCGGTAGGGTTTTCGAACGGATGCGCCGAGTTGACGCCGAAGAAACCGCCACCGTTGGTGCCCAGTTGCTTGATCGCGATCTGGCTGGCGGCCGGGCCGAGCGGGATCACCTGATCGACGCCCTGCAGGGTCACGGCATTCACATACTGGGCGAAGGTTTGCGGCACGCCCTGCCAGACCAGATACAGCGCCAGCAGCAGGCACAGCGGCAGCAGGCCATAGAGTGTGGCGCGGGTCATGTCGACCCAGAAGTTGCCGAGGGTTTTCGTCGATTTACGGCCGATGCCACGGCACAGCGCGACCAGTACGGCGAGGCCAGTGGCGGCGCTGACGAAGTTCTGCACGGTGAGGCCGACCATCTGGCTCAGGTAGCTGAGGGTCGCTTCGCCGCTGTAGGACTGCCAGTTGGTGTTGGTCATGAAACTGACCGCGGTGTTGAATGCCTGCGTCCATTCCTGGCCCGGCAGGTTTTGCGGGTTCAGCGGCAGATGATCCTGGAACAGCAGAATCGCAAACAGCAGCAGGAAACCGGCGAGGTTGAAGGCCAGCAGCGCCAGCGTGTACTTCTGCCAGCTCTGCTCCGCCTGCGCATCGACCCCGGCGAGACGATAGCAACCGCGCTCGACCGGGCCGAGAATCGGCGTCAGCCAGGTGCGCTGGCCCTCCATGACCTTGTAATAGAAGCGCCCAAGGAACGGCGCCGGCAGCAGGACCAGCGCAAAAAACCCGAGGATCAGCCAATAGTCATAACTGTGCATAGCCGCTCCTAGTTCCGGTCCGCGCGCAACAGCGCAACCAACAGATAAATGAACAGCCCCACTGCCAACAGCAGTGACACCCCGTCCAGAACGCTCATGGAAGATCTCCGTGTTACGGCGTATTGCCGTGTGTGCGCTGATTGTCGGGAAGGTCGCTGTAAAGGAACGAGAGCGAGGCGCGGCGCGGGACATAAAGAAAGCGTAAAGAGTGGGTTTATGCGGGCTTTACAGGGAGATTTCTGGTGTTTGTACAGGCCCCATCGCGAGCAGGCTCACTCCTACATTTGGAATGCGTCGCCCTGTAGGAGTGAGCCTGCTCGCGATGGCGGCATTACCGGCAACATCGCACCCAACTGGCGCACAAAACCCACACATCCAGCGCCAATCATCCCCGCTGCGACAGCTTTGAACTCATTACGACTTGTTTCAGCGCAATGGCACGCCCACTGCACGCGCCCTCCCCGGAGCTTTCCAACCATTGCGGGAGCAAGCGCATGAACACACAACTCAAACCGACGCTGGGCACGTTGCACCTGTGGGGCATTGCCGTGGGGCTGGTGATTTCCGGGGAATATTTCGGCTGGAGTTACGGCTGGGGCGTGGCGGGCACGCTGGGCTTTCTGGTGACTTCATTCATGGTCGCGACCATGTACACCTGTTTCATCTTCAGTTTCACCGAACTGACCACCGCAATTCCCCATGCCGGCGGGCCATTTGCCTACAGCCGCCGTGCGTTCGGCGAGAAAGGCGGATTGATCGCCGGGCTGGCCACACTGATCGAATTCGTCTTCGCCCCGCCGGCGATTGCCTTGGCGATCGGTGCTTATCTGAATGTGCAATTTCCGGCCCTCGACCCGAAACACGCAGCGGTTGGCGCGTACATCGTGTTCATGAGCCTGAACATTCTCGGGGTGAAACTGGCGGCGACGTTCGAGCTGATCGTCTGCGTGCTGGCGGTGGCTGAGTTGCTTGTTTTCATGGGCGTAGTCGCTCCGGCGTTCAGCTTCAGCAACTTCGCCCTGAATGGCTGGGCCGGTTCCGACGTCTTCGGCGCGCCGGCGATTGCCGGGATGTTCGCGGCGATTCCGTTTGCCATCTGGTTCTTCCTCGCCATCGAAGGCGCAGCGATGGCCGCCGAAGAAGCCAAGGACCCCAAGCGCACGATCCCGAAAGCCTACATCAGCGGCATTCTGACCCTGGTGCTGCTGGCCATGGGCGTGATGTTCTTCGCCGGCGGCGTCGGCGACTGGCGCACCCTGGCCAACATCAACGATCCGTTGCCACAGGCGATGAAAACCGTGGTCGGTGACAACTCCGGCTGGCTGCACATGCTGGTGTGGATCGGCCTGTTCGGCCTGGTCGCCAGTTTTCACGGGATCATCCTCGGCTACTCCCGACAGTTCTTCGCCCTCGCCCGCGCCGGCTATCTGCCTGCTTCGCTGGCTAAGCTCTCGCGCTTCCAGACACCACACCGCGCGATCATCGCCGGCGGGCTCATCGGCATTGCCGCGATCTACAGCGATGGCCTGATCAACCTCGGCGGCATGACACTGACAGCTGCGATGATCACCATGGCCGTGTTCGGCGCAATTGTGATGTACATCATGAGCATGCTCAGCCTGTTCAAACTGCGTAAAACGGAACCGAATCTGGAGCGCACCTTCAGGGCGCCGTGTTACCCGATGGTGCCGTTGATTGCGCTGATACTGGCCGTGGTTTGCCTGGTGGCGATGGCGTGGTTCAACACGCTGATCGGGCTGATTTTCCTCGGCTTCATGGCGGTTGGGTTCTGTTACTTCCTGCTGACCGGGCAGCTGCGCGCCGATGCGCCGGCGGATGCGATGCTCACAGGCCTGTAACGCCCCGTCCCCTACAAAAATTTGGGATCCACCGGGGGCAAGCGGCCTGGAAGGGAACCACTGCGAGTTCACTTCGCTCAAAAGTGGTATGCAGCATCGCACGGCGAAATCCTCGCCCGTCGAGCTGCCATTAAGGAGAGCCGTTATGCCCTGGTATGCCTGGTTGATTCTGGTCGTTGCGATCGGCTCGATTGTTGGCGGATTGATGATGTTGCGCGACACCGCCAACAAGGTCGAACTGACCGATGAAGAACGCAAGCGCGTCGCACAGCGCAATGCCGAAGCGGACGCCAAGGACGCACAGGACCGCTGACACCAGACCCCGCCGCAATGGCGGGGTTGGTTTTTCCAATGCAATCGGACTTACTGGCAGGCTTTTTAGATTTTAGAAGTACAGTCACCATTTAATCTTCCGTGGTTAAGATGGCAGCATCGTCGCGGAGAGCTCCACATGCGTTACTCGCAAGATCACAAAGCCCAGACCCATCAGCGCATCATCAAGGAAGCCTCGGCGCGCTTTCGCAAGGACGGCATCGGCGCGACCGGCCTGCAACCTTTGATGAAAGCCCTCGGCTTGACCCATGGCGGTTTCTACTCGCACTTCAAATCAAAGGAAGAACTGGTCGAAAAAGCCCTGCAAGCGGCCGGCGAGCAGGTCGCGGGCCTGTGTGAAGACATCTTCGCGCAGGAGAACCCTCTGCAGGTCTTTATCGATACCTACCTGTCAGAGTGGCATCAGACCTCGCCCCACGAAGGCTGCCCGCTGCTGACCATTTCCTCAGAGCTGGGCCTGCGCGGCCAGCCGAGCCCAACCAGCGACGAAGTCCTCAATGCTCGGCTCAGCCAGATTCAAGGCACACTCGCAGGCGACAATATTGCCGATCGCAGCATTGTCATCATGGCGACCCTGGCGGGTGCACTGCTGCTGTCGCGCAGCGTCGCCGATGCCGACTTCGCTCAGCGCATCCTCGACGTCACCCGCGAGCATCTCAAGCAATCGACCGATTAACCTTCCCAGCGCTTGAACAACACACTCGCATTGACCCCGCCAAAACCGAAGCCATTGGACAACGCAAACTCGATCGGCATCGACCGCGCCTCGCCATGGACAATGTCCACCCCTTCGCTCGCTGGATCCGGGTTTTCGAAGTTGAGCGTCGGCGGCACCACCTGATCACGGATCGCCAGCAGGGTGAAAATCGCTTCCAGCCCACCCGCCGCGCCGAGCAAATGACCGGTGGCGGATTTGGTCGACGTTACGGCGATTTTGTTCTGCGCACCGAACACCGCCTTGATCGCGGCCAACTCGCCCAGGTCGCCAACCGGCGTCGAAGTGGCGTGAGCGTTGAGATGTTGCACCTGCGCCGGCGTCACGCCACCCTGGGCCAAAGCCAGTTGCATCGCCCGCCGCGCGCCGCTGCCGTCTTCCGGCCCGGCGGTCAGATGATAGGCATCGGCGGTGGTGCCGTAGCCCACCAGTTCGGCCAACGGTTTTGCCCCCCGCGCCAGAGCATGCTCCAGCGACTCGATGACCAGCAGGCCGGCCCCCTCACCCATCACGAAGCCATCGCGCCCGCTGTCGAAGGGACGGGAAGCTTTCTCAGGGGTGTCGTTGTAACCGCTGGACAACGCCCGCGCGGCGGCGAAACCGGCCAGACTGACGCGATCGATCGACGCCTCCGCGCCGCCACATACGGCGATGTCCGCCTCTCCCGAGCGAATCAACCGCGCCGCGTCGCCGATCGCCTGAACCCCGGCGGCACATGCGGTCACCGGTGCGCCCAACGGCCCTTTGAGACCATGCTGGATCGAGACATGACCGGCCGCGAGATTGACCAGAAACGATGGAATGGTGAACGGTGACAAACGCCGAGGACCACGGCTGTCGGTGGTACGCACGGCGTCGGCAATGGCCCCGAAACCGCCGACGCCCGAGCCGATGATCGTCGCCGTGCGCTCCTGGCTTTCAGAGTCCGCCGGATGCCAGCCGGCCTGCTCCAAAGCCTGCCGCGCCGCTTCCATGGCAAACAGGATGAAGCGATCCATCTTCTTCTGTTCTTTGGGTGGCGTCGCGCGATCCGGGTCGAACCCGGCCTCGGCGTCCTCCTCGACCGTCGGCACACTGCCGCCCACCCGGGTCGGCAGATCAGCCACGACCGCGTCAGGCAAATTGCGCAACCCGGAACGCCCGGCGAGCAAACGCTGCCAGACGATTTCAACATCACTGCCCAAGGGTGAAACCAGGCCCATGCCCGTGACGACGACTCGACGTTGGTTCATACCGTGGTGACCCCTTTATCAATTCAAATATTCGACGTATCGCGGCGTGCTGCGATTCGGCTACTGCGTCAGCGACGAAATGCCGAGCAGCTCGGCCGCTGCCGTTTCGGCTGCTGAATGAGCCCAAGCGGAATTTATTATAGGCATAATCAAGGCGCAATATGATAACCGTAATTTTCAGCTTGCAAGCTTCCACAGGTCGGCAGCCAATAAAAAGGCCGGTCAATGACCGGCCTCTCGGCGTTGAGCTGTCAGCTTAGTTCACTTCCAGCTTTTCACGGTTGCGATCCAAAATCGCCTTGCCGATCCCCTTCACTTCCAGCAACTCATCCACCGATGCGAACGGCCCGTTTGTATCACGATACGCAACAATCGCTTGCGCCTTCGCCTCTCCCACACCCGACAACTCCTTTTGCAGTGTCGCCGCATCCGCGCTGTTGAGATCGACCTTCGCGCTTGCCGAGGGCGCAGCCGCCGCCATCAGCAAAGGCGCCTTTGTTGTCTCGGTCGGGGCTACAGGGGCAGCAATGGCAGCGATCGAGGCGCTGGTGAGGAAAGCAAAGATCAGCGAGTAGAAATAACCGGTACGCATAAGTGACGCTCCATCATCGTTTTAGAAAGCAGCTTTTCCGAAGCTGCTCTCCAAACGTAGGTCATGCTGGAGCGATGTCAAAAATGCGTGCGTTACAGAATGTGAAACAATCAAGGCTCGAGGCGGCGTTGCTGGTAAATCCAGTCGACGATGTCGCCGTCGGGTGTATAGCCGCTGACGGTTTCGCGCAGGAGCTGCCGGACGTGGGTGTAGTTGTCGCTATCAACGGCTGACAGCAGTTCGCTTAGCCGAGCTTTCAGTACCTCCCATGGCAGATGGTCTTCATGGGCGCTCATGATCATCGGATGCGGGGTGGCGGCGACGTTATCGCCGATCAACAACTCTTCGTAGAGCTTTTCGCCGGGACGCAGCCCGGTGAACTCGATGGAAATATCGCCTTGCGGATTGCGGTCCGAGCGCACACTCAGACCGGAGAGATGGATCATTTTCTCGGCGAGCTCGACGATCCTCACCGGCTCGCCCATGTCCAGCACGAACACATCGCCACCTTGCCCCATGGAGCCGGCCTGAATCACCAACTGCGCAGCCTCGGGGATGGTCATGAAGTAGCGGGTGATTTTCGGATGGGTAACCGTCAGCGGCCCGCCGGATTTGATTTGGCTGTGGAACAACGGGATCACCGAGCCGGACGACCCCAATACATTGCCGAACCGAACCATGGTGAAGCGGGTTTTGTTGACCCTTGAAACGTTGGACTTGTCGCCAAACAGTACCGGAGCAATCTCGTGACTGAGCGCCTGCAGCACCAGTTCGGCCAGGCGTTTGGTACTGCCCATCACATTGGTCGGGCGTACAGCCTTGTCGGTCGAGATCAGCACGAAATTGGCAACACCCGATTGCAGGGCGGCCTGCGCAGTGTTCAAGGTGCCGATCACGTTGTTCAGCACACCTTCGGCAATATTGTGCTCGACCATGGGTACATGTTTATAAGCGGCGGCGTGATAAACAGTGTCGACGTGCCAGGTTTTCATCACGTCCAGCAGCTTGTGCGGATGGCGCACGGAGCCGAGGATGGGCAGCAGTCTGACCTTTCCCGCCTCCCTGCAACTGCGCTGCTCGAGTTCGGACAGAATGCTGTAGAGATTGAATTCACTGTGATCGAACAACAGTAGCGTGGTCGGTCCCAAGGAAAAAATCTGCCGGCACAGCTCGGACCCGATCGACCCACCGGCACCGGTCACCATGACCACTTTGCCCTTGATGCAGCGCTGGAGCAGGTCCGGTTGCGCCGGCACCGCATCGCGCCCCAACAGGTCAGCAATGTCGACTTCCTGAATATCCTCGACTCTCACCCTGCCACTGGCCAGATCGGTGAAATTCGGCACGCTGCGGATATGCAGAGGAAAACCCTCGAGCAGATTGAGGATTTCCCGCCGCCTGGCCCGGGTGGAGGATGGCAGGGCCAGCAGGATTTCCTGCGCACCGGTGACGTCGATCATTTCCTGAATGTGCTTGGGTTTATAGACATGCAGACCCGAGATCGAACGGTCAGCGATACTGGCATCATCGTCGATGAAAGCCACGGGGCGCATGACCTTGCCCATGCGCAACGCGGCAACCAGCTGATTGCCGGCGACGCCGGCGCCGTAAATGGCGACCTTGGTCAGGCCGTTGTCACGATTGGTGAAGGGCACGTGCTGTGCTGCAGTAAACCAGTCGCCCATGAAGTACTGGCGCATGCACAGGCGCAGTCCGCCGATGATGACCAGGCTCAACCACCAGTAATTGAAGATGATCGAACGTGGGACCACAGCCTCATGGTTGCTGTACCAGTACACGACAACGGCCAGGATCAGCGAAGAGAGACTGACGGCCTTGATGATGGCAATCAGGGCATCATTGCCGAAATAGCGCATGACCGCCCGGTACATACCGAAGCGGATGAACAAGGGAATGGCGACAACGGGTGCGCAGACAAACAGCCAGACATGCACTCTGAACGGGTTATACATGTCATCGATGCCCAGGCGCACGATGAACGCCAGCCACAGGGCTGCCCAGACCAGGACGATGTCCGTTGCCACCTGAATCAGGCGCTTGCGTCGCCTTGGCAATGCGACGAGCCGTTCCCGAACCTTGTCCATCAACTCTTCAAACACTCAGTTTTCTCCCTTCAACTGCTGTATCTCTCTGCGAAACTGCTGGCATGCCCTGCACTGTAAACCCAAATGACAGAACTGTTACCCGCGGATCTCCGAGCTCTTTTCCAGTTCGCCGGCGCGATACCTGATCGCCAGCCACAGCAAAGGAGCATAGGCGACAATAATGCCCACGCTCCCGTCCAGACCGAAATGGATGACGGCCACGGCAATCGGCAACAGCCAAAACATATTGATCACGGCAACGGCAATAGTGACGGGCAGATGACTGCCAAACCGACGAGAGGCATATTGATAGGCATGACTGCGGTGCGCCTCATAAACTTTATCGCCGCGCAGCAGGCGCCGAAACAGCGTGAACGTCGCGTCGACAATGAATACGCCGAGCAGAATCAACCAGCCCCACAGCAGTTCGCCATTCTGTCCTGCCGCCTGGAGCGACAAGCCTCCCAGCACGATACCGAGAAACCCGCTGCCGGCATCGCCCATGAAGATCCTCGCGGGCGGGAAATTCCAGAACAGGAAACCGCCGACGCAAACTGCGAGCAACAGCGGGGCCCATATCAGCTGCGGCCAGCCACCCAGCCAGCCAAGAAGACAGGCGCCGAGGCACACGCAAATGGCTTCGACACTGGCGATACCATCGATGCCATCCATGAAGTTGTAGAGGTTGAGCAGCCAGACCAGATAAAAGACCGCCAGCACATCACCGATAATGCCCAGGTCGACCAGTACGCCCCAAATCCGCAAGGCAGGCAGTCCGCCCATCCACCAGAGCAACCAGATCGCCGCGGCAAAATGCCCCAACAAGCGCCAGCGTGCGGCGATGTGTCCATGGTCGTCCATGAAACCAACCACGGCGACCAGCGTGCCCGCCCCGGCGATGGCCAGAAATGGCGCAAACGTGATCAGATCCCGCCACAGCAGATAAACCAGCGCCACTATGAATGTCAGAACAATCGCCACCCCGCCCCCGCGCGGGGTTGGCACCGAATGCGAGCTTCGCGCGTTGGGAATATCCATCAGACTGCGTGACAGTGCGTAATGGCGCAAAGCCCAGGTCAGCGTGAGGGAGAAAAGCGCGATGATCGCGATGAACCATCCGTAATTCATATTTCGCGAGTATCCAGAAAATGCTGCGCCGTCAGGCTCAAGGCGCGATCAAGGGGCACAGGAGGCACCCAGTTCAATAGTTGGCGGTTCTTGCTGATGTCGACCTGCAGAGAACCGAAGATTCTCTGCGACAGGGCTTCACGCCCCAGCAACCTGGCCACACCGCTCATCAAGCCGACAGGGACCGGCACCAACCGGGCCGGTCTGCCGAGCGCAATGCCAAGCCTGCGCAACAGTTGAGTGGTCGACACATCTTCACCATCACCGGCCAGGAATACCTGGTTTGCAGCGGCCGGGTGCTCGACGCACGTCAGCAAAAGGTCGATCAGATTGTCCAGCCCCAGCAGGCTGCGTCGGTTGTCGACAGTACCGAATGGCAGCGGCACGCCTCGAACGAGCCAGCGCATCATGCCGAGGAAATTGGCTTTGACCCCAGGCCCGTAAACCAACACCGGTCGAATGATCACGACTTCCATGCCAGTCTCCTTCGCCAGCGCCTGCAACACCTGCTCCGCCTCGTATTTCGAGATACCGTACGGATCGACTGGAGCAGGTACATCGTCGGCGCAATACGGCCGGCCCGGCGGAGTACCTTCGCCATTGACCTTGATCGAACTGACGAAGATGAAACGCCGCACTCCGGCCGCCGCAGCTTGCCGGGCAAGATCCAGCGTGCCTTGGACATTGACCTGACGAAACGCTGCCAGCGGATCAGCAGCCACCTCGTTCATGACGTGCACCCGGGCCGCCGCATGAATGACGCAATCGACGCCCTGCAACGCTTCCGACAGATCCTGCCCGCTGCCAAGACCGGACCACTGGATCGGACGCATGCGAGGGTCGACGGCCGTTTCGGCGCGGCGCAGAGGGGCCACGACACGGCAGTCGGCTGACGCGAGCAATTGCCCGATCAATGCCCGGCCCACGAAACCGTTGCCACCCGTTACCAGAAATGTCTTGGTGCTCATGGGCGACCCTTGAAGGAATGAATACTGCAAACACACTGCAGCGACGCTGTTGCGATGGCGGAACCGCGCTTGTGGCACGACCCCAGGAAATCCGATCGGCTATCTACACGAGGCGGGCAGTTTATTGAATCGTCGACGTCATAGCCACTTCTGTGGCGATAGCAATGCTGCACGCTGCATCCCCCGCAAAGCCCGGCACTGGCGCTAATTGCACTTTGCTGTTGGAGCGGACTCAGGGTACGGATAGAATCCGTGCGGAAAAGTGATCGGAGCGCTCGCCGCTACTGGATTTTCAGATCCGTCATCACGCCAAATCTCGGCTAACACCGGCCAAAATCAAGATAGCAGACGCCTTTTGCTTCGAAATGGAGAGCACCCATGCAACAGATCAACAACCTCGCAGCGAAGATCGACAAGTTCAAGTCGCAGATTAATGCTTCGGTGCAGCGCGTGGTCGACAGCGGGTGGGTGGTTTTAGGACCGGAAGTCAAACGCTTTGAAACGGCATTCGCAGAGTATCTGCAGGCTGGCCATTGCGTCAGCGTCGCCAATGGAACCGACGCCATCGAGCTGGCGCTCAAGGCACTCGGTGTCGCTGAAGGCGATCAGGTCGCTACAGTGGCCAATGCCGGCATGTACACCACCACATCGGTACTGGCCATCGGCGCCACTCCGCTGTTCATGGATGTTGACCTGGACACTCATGTGGTCACATTGGCGAGCGTCCAACAAGCGATCGAAGCCGGGGCCAAGGCCGTAGTCGTCACCCATCTGTACGGGCTGGCAGTGCCGGACATCAAGGCCATCGCCGCGTACTGCGCGGCGCACAAGGTTGCTCTGCTGGAAGATTGCGCCCAGGCTCATGGCGCCGAGCGCGATGGTCAGCGGGTGGGTACCTTCGGGGACGCTTCCAGTTTCAGCTTCTATCCTACGAAGAATCTCGGCGCCCTGGGCGACGGCGGCGCTGTCGTGACCAATTCGGCTGCGATAGCCCAGCGTGTGGCGCAATTGCGTCAGTACGGCTGGTCCTCCAAGTACTGCGTGGAGCTCGCGGGCGCCCGCAATAGCCGCCTGGATGAAATGCAGGCAGCCATCCTGTCCGAGTTCCTGCCGCACCTCGATGAGGGCAATGCCCGCCGTCGCGAAATTGCCCAACGCTACCGCACCCAGATCCAGCACACAGAGGTCAGCCATGCGCAGGATGCAGGCCTGGCCTCGGTCGCCCATTTGTATGTGATCAAGTCCTCGAAGCGCGACGCCCTGCAGCAGCACTTGCGTCAGGCGCAGATCGCCTCCGACGTGCACTATCCGATTCCCGACTACAAACAACCGGTGTTCGGTGAGCAGTTTGCCGGCCTGAGCCTGGCCAATACCGAACAACTGGCATCGCTGATCCTGACGCTGCCCTGCTACCCGGAAATGAGCGATGAAGAAGTCGGCAGCGTCATTGCTGCGGTCAATGGATGGGCTGCATGAGATATTCGGTCATCGTCCCGGTCTATAAAAACGCGGATTCCATCCCCCGGCTGATCCAGGCGCTGACGGACATGAACACCACCCTCGAGAACCAGCTCGAGGTGGTATTCGTCGTGGACGGCAGCCCTGACGATTCGTTTCTGCTGCTCAAACAGGCTTTGGGCGCAATGAGCTTTTCCGCACAATTGCTGGCCCACTCGCGCAACTTCGGTTCGTTCCCCGCCATACGCACCGGCCTGATGGCTGCCAAGGGTGATTATTTCGGTGTGATGGCCGCTGATCTGCAAGAGCCGCCAGAACTCCTGATCAACTTTTTCAGGTCGCTGGCCAACGATGAATGCGACGTCGCCATCGGTACGCGCAACGCCCGCCAGGATCCGTTTTCCAGTCGGATGGCGTCATCGATTTTCTGGGGCCTGTATCGCCGCCTGGTGGTGCACGACATGCCAGCAGGAGGGGTCGACATCTTCGGCTGCAACAAAGCGTTTCGCGAGCAGCTGCTGCAGTTGAACGAGTCGCGCTCGTCGCTGATTGCGCTTATTTTCTGGCTCGGCTTTCGGCGCAAGTTCATCGAATACGAACGGCAGACACGCCTGGAAGGCAAATCGGCATGGACCTTCAAGAAGAAGCTCGAGTACATGATGGACAGTGTGTTCGCGTTTACCGATTACCCGATCAGACTGCTCACACGCATGGGCGCCATGGGTTCGCTCATTTCGCTGTTCATCGGTTTCATGGTGATCGTTGCGAAGTTGTCTGGAGCTATCGAGGTGCCAGGATATGCCGCCACAATGCTGGTGGTGCTCTTGTTGGGCACACTCAATCTTCTCGGCCTGGGACTCGTGGGCACCTATGCCTGGCGCGCCTACGAAAACAGCAAGCAGCGACCGCTTGCCATCGTCTGCATGAAACTCGACAACAAGGAACATTCCAATGACTGAGCCATTCATCCACGCCAGCGCCGATGTAAAGAGTTCGAAGATCGGCAAGAACACACGCATCTGGCAATACGTTGTGGTCTTCCCGGACGCGGTGATTGGTGACGACGTCAACGTCTGCTCGCATTCACTGATTGAAAATGACGTGGTCATCGGTGATCGCACCACCATCAAGTCCGGTGTCTACGTGTGGGACGGCTTGCGGATCGGCTCCGACGTATTCATCGGCCCGAACGCCACGTTCACCAACGACAAGTTCCCACGCTCCAAGGTGTACCCGGAGTCGTTTTCGCAGACGGTCATTCAGGACGGCGCCTCGATTGGTGGCGGCGCGGTCATTCTGCCTGGCGTCACCATCGGTACCGGCGCAATGGTGGGCGCAGGTGCGGTCGTTACCAAATCCGTACCTCCGTACGCCATCGTGACCGGCTCTCCGGCCCGTATAACAGGTTACGTGGAAAACTCCGCATCCAGTGATGCAACCAAGACTCCTGCCGTCAAAACCCAGGAGCAGGATGATGCGGTAGTGCGTATCGGCGTCGGCGATGTCACCACCCACCGCTTCAAATACATTGCGGACATGCGCGGCGACCTCTCCGTGGGTGAGTTCCACAAGGAAATCCCGTTTACCCCCAAGCGTTATTTTCTCGTGTTCAATGTCCCGAGCCAGAAGACCCGCGGCGAGCATGCCCACCACAAGTGCCACCAGTTTTTGATCTGCGTGAAGGGCAGCTGCGCAGTGGTAGTCGACGACGGTACCAACCGAGCAGAAGTGATGCTCGATGCTCCGAACAAGGGCATCTACTTGCCGCCACTGACGTGGGGCATTCAGTACAAGTACTCGCACGATGCAGTACTGCTGGTGTTCACTTCGGACTACTACGAAGCTGACGACTACATTCGTGACTATTCGGATTTTGTAAAAATCACTTCGAAAAAAGCACCACTGTGATCGCACTTAAAGACAGCCCTCAAGTTCGCCGCTGGATCAGTTTTCTGATCGGCGGCGGTTTGAATACAGGGCTTACTTACTGCCTTTACCTGCTGCTGAGCCTGTGGATCAACTACCAGGTTGCTTACGCAATCGCTTATGCAGCAGGAATAATCTTTGCTTATTTTTTCAATTCGAAAATAGTGTTCAAGGTGGATCGCTCCTGGATTGGCATGGCCATCTACCCAAGCATCTACCTTCTGCAATATGCCATCGGTGCCCTCCTGCTCAACGTTCTGGTCGAGCGCCTGCATTTAAATAAAGCCATTGCCCCGATAATCGTCATATTGCTCTTGCTGCCGTGCAGCTACCTCTTGAACAAATTCGTCCTGAAGATCACTCATAAAACAAGACTGTCACGAGACTAACAGGCGTTAAATGACCATCAGCACTCAACCCCAGTCATGTTCGGCGCGACAGGTTTCTCATGACAAAAAACTAAATTGGTTTGCTCATACCGCACCCGCGGCATTGATCGTCCTCTTCATGTGGCTGCCCTTCGGATTTACATTGACAGGGCTGCTTGAAGAATGGGGCGTCATTGGGTCATTCAGCAGAGTGGGAGTGTTTTTCCTGACCGATGCGTCCAGCGCGATGCCCGCGCACGCACTGCGACCACTCACCATTTTCCCTCACGCCGTTGCCTACAGCCTCGATCCAAACTCGTTTGACTATTGGCATGTTCTGCTGATCATTGCGCTGATATTGAAAGGCCTGTCCATCAGTATCATCGGGACACGTATCACCGGCGCACTCAAGTGGGGAATGCTGGCCAGCGTGTTGATCATCGTGTTTCCCGCTGACACCATGCAGCTGTCGTTCAGATCGATTCACATCAATTGGGCGTTCAGTCTGACGCTACTAGCCAGCGCCGTATTCCTGCAGGCGCTCGAGCAAAAGAACAAGTGTCGATCCTTCGCACTCAGTACTTGCGCCAGCCTGCTGCTCGGGGCAGGTTGTGCAATGTACGAAGTGGCATTACTGCTGGCCGTGATTCCGGCGTTGGTGATCTTGATCCAGATCGGTCTGCGTGGAGTTGCCCCCCACCTCAAAGCATTCTACGGACAACACCTGATCTGGGCCGCAGCACCGATTGCCTATGTCGCCTATGTCCTTCACACACTACCACTGGTACAGAGCTACCAAAGCGCCGTGGTGGGTGACAGCGCTTTCCATTCCTTCATCCAGAACTTCTCAAAGATATTCAGCCTGGGTGTACAGCGAAGCGTTCTGGGCGGCTGGATCGATGCGTGGAAAATCACTTACTTTGAAATCAGCAGTTACTGGTACCTGGCGATCGCCACTGCAATCCTCCTGGTCATCATCGCCGCTGTGAACAAAAGATCCATACACAATGCAAACCCAGGGCTGGAGCGTTCACAAAACCGGATCCTGCCTGCACGCATGGCTGTCACAGGCCTGATCCTTATTTGCCTGGGATACCTGCCGTTTATTTTCAACCCCGCACACATGGCCGTCAGTCAGAGAACGTTCCTGTATGCCGCACCGGGCGCCATCCTGGTACTTCTCGCGTCATTCCTGATTGTCCATCGATACTCGAAAATCGCCACCACCGCCCTCTCGGCGTTGCTGATTTTCACGGGCCTGGGAGCCCAGCTATTCCAGTTTCAGCACTACATTGATATTTCAAAGAGGCAGCAGTCAGTTCTTAACGATATTGCCTACAACTTCGACGGCAACGCTCTCAACAAAACCGTACTGATCCTCGATTATTCCAATGAACTGAATCATGACTGGATGTTCCTCAACCCTGATTTGAGCGCCATACTTTTTCACGTGTACGGCAAACCGGTCGACACCGTGGAAATTTGTTATATGCCCAGTCACGAATGGCAACAGACGGATCCGCTGCAGCGCAAGGGCACGTGCGAGGAAACCGAGGACGGCTGGACACTCAACTACCCCGTTCCATTTGACTCGGCTGCGCCTGCCAGCAAAAAACTCTCCCGGGCGCAGGTCATCACCATCGCCGTCGGCAATGGGAAAACCGAACCCGCAAACACTGAACTGCAAGCCTGGCGTCTGCAACTGGATGCCAGCACCTCGCTCACAGGCGCCCGCCTTCGAGGCATCACCGAGACGCATCCCTGGTTCGACTTTTTGAGATTCCGTAATCGCAGCCAGGATGAGTATTACTGGGACTTCGGCAGATGGTGGAGCATGGCCCCGCCTATTGCAGGCTCGGGCTGGAGAAACACCGAATGGAAAACCAGGCGTTTTACACACACCGCCACAGCCTGGAAAATCGCCCCGCGTTCATCACTCAATTTTTATCTGACACCGGCCCCCGAGCCTTACGCCATTAGCGGCCTGTTCAATGACTTTGCCAATGAAAAGATTCGAGCTGAAATGCAGGTACTGGTAAATGGCACGGTTATTCCCGTGCAATGGCGTGCAGACGGCAGTTTCGAGGGTGGCCTGAAACCGGAACTGCTTAGATCGGGCCGCAACGTAATAGAGTTCGTATCGACTGTAGACAACAACCACGATGGTCTTGCGGCCAGACTGGACTGGGTACGGATCGCCAAACGACCCCATTGATCCACCCTCACAAAAACGATTGCGACGCCCCGCACGGTGCACAAAGGAGGAGTTGTATCACCTCCCCTTTGTGGAAAAGCTGGCATCGGAAGAAACGCCACCTCAATGACTTCGGCAGTCGAAGCGCAATACCACTGAGCGAGACCACGACTGCCACTCCAAGAATGAAAATCTACATACCAAGGGAATTTAATGGATAACCGAAGCTTGTTACTGATAGCCCGCTCCGAGTGGAAATATTTGCTCGCCGGAAGCATTGCCTCAGTTGCACTCGCCTGCCTCACCTTGTTTGGCTGGCCAAATTTTCTGCCGATTTCGATACACCAGCCATACCTGTACGCCGGCGATGGGCTTGCGATCGATTGGCTGGCCCAGAGAGCAACTGAAGGCTGGATATTCGACAACCCGAGGAGCGGCTTCCCGTTCGGATCAAATTTTCTGGACTATCCAGGGTCGGACACTGGTAATTTTCTGATACTCAAAGCACTGGGAATCCTTACGGGCTCTGCCATACCGGCCGTGAATATTTATTTTCTGCTGAGTTTTCCTACGACCTTTCTGGCGACGTTCGTCGTACTTAGATACTTCAATATCAGACGCTCATTCTCCATAAGCTTTGCGCTGCTCTTTACTTTCGCCCCTTTTCATTTCACCCGCTTCTTTTATGGCCACCTGCTGTATATGTGGTACTTCAGCGTTCCCCTGTTTTATTACTACGGCCACAAGATATCGACCGGGGTCAAGCTGTTCGACCTCCGTCGCCCGGCAGGTGTCGCATCGCTACTTTTTGCGATTGCGATCCTCAGTTCGTTCGGTGTGTACTTTGCTTTTTTCGGGGCGCTGATATTAGTCGTCTGTGCTATTCAAGGCAGCATTCGTGAGACCTCGGTGAAACCGCTTATAGCAGGCGCGTTGTTTTCATTTGCAATTTTTACCGGGGTAGCCGCCAATCTTGCACCCAATATCATTGATCGTATCGTTTCCGCACCCAACCCCGAAGTCGCACAACGCCTCGCCATAGAAACAGAAATATTCAGTCTGAAAACCATGCACCTGTTACTGCCTCAACCAGAACACAGAATTAGTGCACTCGGTACTTCTACAGCGAATTATCAAGCGTTGTTCCCCCTTTCAAACACCACTTCCTACTTGGGCATCATGGGGATACTGGGTCTACTCGCAGTGCTTTTTTCGATCGTGAAGTCACTCGCCGGAAGAACCATTGACCCTCGCGCAGGCTTCGCCGCAGTCATCGTGCTAGCGATTATCCTGATAGCATCCCCTGGCGGGTTCAGTGTAATTTTCTCAATGCTCGTTACGCCTGCCATCAGAGGCTGGGATCGCATGGCGATTTTCGTCAACTTCGGCTGCCTGTTGGCGCTTGCAGTGGTTCTCAGCGAAAATAAAAAATGCAAGCAATTGATCGATAGCGCCCGACATGCGCCACTGGCTCTTGCTTCGATCATCCTGGTTATCGGCATTCTGGATCAGACACCCGCATCCTACCGCGCAAAAATCGATGGAGCGTTCGCTGTTTACCAGGTCGATTCGACATTCATCAAACAGATAGAAAGCACACTCCCCGTAGCGTCCGCCGTCTACCAACTCCCTTACATCGGCTTCCCCGAATCTCCGCCGAAACACATGTTATCGGTGTATACGCCAGGCTCAGGCTTCATTAACTCAGAGAAGCTTCGCTGGAGTTTCGGCGGAATGAAGGGACGGGAAGGAGATTTGTATTATCGGGAACTAGAGAAGAAAACAGCTTCTGAGCAGCTTGAAGCAGTCAAAAAGATGGGGTTTGCCGCGATCTACATTGATACGCGCGGCTATGTCGACGGGGCCAGCTCGCTGATCAAAGACTTCACCGCACTTTTGGGAGCGCCCGCCCTGGTGCGCGCAGATGGCGCGGTAGTTTTGTTTAGAATACCTGCCAACGCTCAATAATTTTAAACCTGGTCAATGACAACAAGGATCGTTGTCATGACTGATGCGTGGCAATCACGAGCGCATTCGCTCTATTGGCCGCAGATCCTGCGATACAGTGCGGCGTAGGCGGTCACCATCTTCTCAGCCGAAAACACTTCATCATAACGCTGCTTGGCTCGACGCCCCATTTGTTCAACCATCGCAGTGTCATTCCACAGCCTGTTCATGGCCTCAGCCAGTGCGACAGCATCACGCGGCGGAACTACCAGCCCGGTATCACCGGCAATGTTGATATAGGTCGTTCCCGAGCCGATCTCGCAGGAAATAAGCGGCTTGCCAAACATGGCAGCCTCAAGCAGCGAGATACCGAATGATTCGGAGCGAAGATGCGATGGAAAGACGAACGCATGGCACAGCGACAATAACGCTGCCTTGTCGTCATCCCCCAGCCCCCCCAGGAAATGTACATTCGACAGCTCTAGACGCTGAGCCTGATCCTTGAGCTCAGCTTCCTGATGCCCGCCACCCAGAATGACCACCGGTAGTCCGGTGATTTTTGCCGCGTCAAGCAGGTAGTCCAGCCCCTTGTAATAACGCAACGCGCCTACAAAGAGGAAAAATTTCGAGCCGAGTCTGTTGCGCCAGTAAGCAAGCTTTTCTTCCGATACTGAGGGATATGTTGTGCTGTCCAATCCATAAGGAATGATCTCGACTTTATCGCGGAAGCGCGACAGCACCGGACTGCTTTGCACATAGTTCGGTGAAGACGCGACGATGCAATCGACACTCGAAAGGAAGCAGTTCATCAACGGCTGATACAACTTAAGCAACGTCTTCTGCTTAACGATATCGGAGTGGTAACTGACCACAGAAGGCTTGCCATGGCGAGTCGCAAAATGAACCAGATCCATATAAGGCCACGGGAAGTGGAAATGCACCACATCAGCCTCTTGGGCCAATGCGGAAAAGTCCTTGAACGCGGACAGAGAGAATCCCGTCGAGGCAACATGCATATCCAGCCTGGAGCGATGGGTCAGGTGATTACCCACTGTTTCATTACGAGCAGCGCCCCGTTCACTGAGGTACAGCACTTCTGAGGAAAACCCGTGTTCCGCGCCGCCTTGGGCTATCTGGAAAATGACCTGCTCGATCCCGCCCATCGTTTCCGGGTAATAGGTTTTGAAGAAGTGCAGAACCTTGATCATTTGGCGTCGATAACCTTTTGGTAGACCTGCAGCGTTTCTCGAGCACAACGCTCCCAGGAAAAGCCTTGAGCGTGCTTCATTCCCTTGATGACAGCGGCATCGCGCCAACACTGATCGGTCAGCCCGCGCTCGATAAGACCGGTCAGCGCTTCGACGTCCAGCGCGGCGCACATCAGCGCAGCATCACCCGCCACCTCAGGCAGCGATGAACTATTGGAGCAGACCACCGGCACCCCGGAGCTCATGGCTTCCAGAACCGGTAGACCGAAACCTTCATAGAGCGACGGAAACGCGAACAGACGTGCACCGGCAAACAGCAGGGGCAAGTCTGCGCTGGGGACGAATCCGAGATAGTGCGCCCAGCCTTCTCGCCTGGCGCTTTCGAGCTTCTCGTGAATCGCGTCGTTGCGCCAGCCGTGATACCCGGTAAGGATCAACGGCCAACGGGTTCGCAATGCAAGGGGCAATCGACCATAGGCGGCGAGTAAGGTCTCGATGTTCTTGCGTGGCTCGATCGTACCGACAAAAAGCGTGTAGCCATCGGGCTTTAAGCCATGGCGTGCAAGCACCTCGCGAAGCTCGTGCGGCGCGCGAGGATAGAACTCCGGAGAGCTGGCCAGCGGCACAGTATGGATTCGCTCGATGGGCCAGGAAAAATAGCTGGCCAGTTCCTGTCGCGTGAACTCCGAATCAGTGATCAGGGCATCAGCCCTGACCAGTGTGGTTTTCAGCTCTTTTTGCAGGTAACGGACTAACTGCGGCGCGTGACAATGCGCCCAGGTGAAGGGCGACAGGTCGTGGAACGTCGCCACGCTGCGCCCGGCAAAAGGCGGCAGATAATAATTGGGACTGTGGTAGAGAAAATCCCCGTGACCTTTCAGGGCAGCCTTGCGCAACATCGGCATCAATAGCCGATAAGCTTCTACTGCCAGAAAGTTCTTCTGCACCGCACGCTTCAAGCCGTAACCACTGCCTGACTCATTGGCAGCTGTGGGAAGTTCGGGCAGAAAACGTCGGCCGGCAAAAAATTGCAGGTCGGTAATTTCAGGACTTTGCTGAAGTCTCAGCGCAAGTTCATAGGTATAGCGGCCGATGCCAGTCAGCGGAAAGCGGATCGGCTCAACTGAAAGAACTAGCTTCATTTATTCCGCCGCAAGCATCCAGCTCAGAGTTTCTTCCAGCCTTGGCGTGTCCCAGCCCTGGACCAGCTCGCAAAGACGTGTATTGTCGCCGCACAGGATTTTGACTTCGTTGGCTCGGACGAACGCCGGGTTCACTTCGACTGCAAGTTGATGCCCCGTGATAGCCGAACACATGTCGATCACTTCACGCAGGGAATGACTTTTGCCCGAACTCACATTGACCGTCTGGCCAACAGGCCGCGCCTCGATCAAACCGCGATAAGCCTTGACCACTGCACGCACATCACTGAAGTCGCGAGATACATCAAGGTTGCCCAGCTCGATCTTGTCCGCACGCTGGCGGAAATGAGCGACGATCTTCGGCAGCAGAAAGCTCTCGGCCTGGCCGACACCGGTGTAATTGAAAGGACGTGTCACCACTATCGGCAAGCGGTTATGCCAAAGACTGGCCATGTATTCCATGGCCAGTTTGCTGACTGCGTAATCGTTGGCCGGTGCTGGCGGTGTGGTTTCACTGAGCAAACCCGCCGAAGCATTGCCATAGACATTGGCACTGCTTGCCAGCAGCACGCAGTCCGGCACCTTGCCACAGGCTGCGACGGCTTCCAGCAGGTGACGGGTGCCGATGAGATTGACGCGGTAAAAGGTATCGGCCGCACCATGTGCCACAAAGGCGAGTGCGGCCAGATGAATTACCACGTCGGGTTGAATAGTTGCCAGTAACTCGCGCAAGGCAGGACCGTCGGCCAGATCAACCTGATAATAGCCAGGTTCATCCGACGGCTGTGTACCCATCCCTATCACTTCATAGCCACCGGCTTTCAGCTCAGCAGCCATGTACCGCCCGGTGAAACCTTGAATACCTGTGATCAACGCGCGTTTACCGGCAATACTCATCAGAACGAAAACCCTTTCTCATTTCGACGCAGATCCGCTTCGACCATCATGCGGCACAGCTCTTCAAGCGTGGTTTTTGGCTCCCAACCCAGCGCCGCTTTGGCTTTGGCAGGGTTGCCGATCAACAGCTCGACTTCGGTAGGACGGTAGAATTTCGGATTGATCGTGACCAACACCTTGCCAGTTGCCAGGTCTGTGCCCTTCTCGTCTTCAGCCGCACCGCTCCAGGCCAGATCGATCCCGACCGCTTTGAACGCCATGGTAACGAAGTCACGCACGGTTTCGGTACGGTTGGTTGCCAAGACGAAGGTGTCCGGCTCATCGGCCTGCAGCATGCGCCACATACCTTCGACGTATTCTTTGGCAAAACCCCAGTCGCGCTTGGCGTCCAGATTGCCGAGTTCCATCTTGTCGAGCAGGCCCAGCTTGATCTTCGCCACGGAGTCGGTGATCTTGCGGGTAACGAACTCACGACCACGCAACGGGGACTCGTGGTTGAACAGAATGCCACTGGTCGCAAAAATCCCGTACGACTCGCGATAATTGATGGTCATCCAGTGTGCGTACAGCTTGGCTACACCGTATGGACTGCGCGGGTAGAAAGGCGTGCTTTCGATCTGAGGAATGGCCTGTACCTTGCCGAACATTTCGGAAGTCGAAGCCTGATAGAAACGCACCTTCGGGTTGACGATGCGAATCGCTTCCAGAAGGTTCACGCAACCCATACCGGTAATGTCACCGGTGGTCAGTGGCTGATCGAAAGACACCCCCACGAAGCTCTGGGCTGCAAGGTTATACACCTCTGTGGCCTCAGTGGTTTGCAGCAGACGAATGCTGGCCGACAGATCAGTCAGGTCATATTCAACCAAATGCAGATTGGGATGCTTTTCAATACCAAGCTCCTCAATTCGCCAGAAATTGACAGAACTGGTTCGACGGTAGGTACCATAAACCGTGTAACCCTTTTCCAGCAGCAGTTCCGCCAAGTAGGCGCCGTCTTGCCCAGTAATGCCAGTAACGATAGCTTTCATGCGAATCCTCTAATCTCCATTTTAGTGCCTTGGCAGGCCCTGTTGTGTCGTGTGCGCGATTGTGCTCTGTTCAACAGAGCCACAAATTCTTGCAGATCATACAGATTGCGGGCTTGAACGACGATACCCAGCTACTTTCAACACGTAACAGTATACGTGCGCGTTTACGGCCTGACCGCGATCAGACTCGCAACCGGATACCTGAGACCCCAGCCTGCACGACCCAGCAAGCTTTGCATCCTCATCATAAAAATCAAGAACTTGAAGACCAGGCATAGATACCCGATATTGTGCGCCCAATCGAGCGAAGAAATAATGTACAAAGAGTGACACTCTCCGCCCTCCAGCCTAAAATGGCGTGTTTTTTTGATCAATAATCTGGTGCTATTAATGCGCAATGGTTCAGTAGGTATCGCCGTGTCGGATATCATCGCCGCGACAAGACGGTACGCTTTAGTAGGGATGCTAGGCTGGCAAGACGTCCGGCAGCGCTATAGAAGGTCAGCTCTGGGTCCGTTTTGGCTGACCATCAGCATGGGCGTCATGATCGGCACCATCGGTGTGGTCTTCGGTCAGATTTTCAACTCTCCCATGCAAGAGTTTCTGCCGTTTCTGGCCATCGGCATGATTCTCTGGAGCTTCATGTCCACGGTAATCGGTGAAGGCTGCACCGGTTTTATCGCAGCTGAAGGCATCATCAAACAACTGCCGATACCTCTGTTCGCGCACATCATGCGAATGATCTGGCGCAACATATTGATCCTCGGACACAACATTGTGATTTTCCCGCTGGTGTTGTTGGCCGTCGGCAAGCCTCTTACCTGGCTGGCGCTGATCAGCATTCCGGGCTTCCTGCTCGCCTTGCTCAACCTTACGTGGATTGCATTGCTGCTGGGCGTCCTGTGCGCGCGCTATCGTGATCTTCCACAGATTGTCGCAAGCTTGTTACAAGTAGTGTTCTACCTCACGCCAATCATGTGGATGCCCAGCCTGCTACCACAGCGAGCCGGACTGTACCTGCTCGACCTGAACCCGGCCTACCACATCATGTCTGTGGTTCGCTCGCCTCTGATCGGCGAGTTACCAACCGCGACCAACTGGTGGGTTTCCTTGGCCATGGCCGCCATCGGCTGGGCCGTTGCGCTCGTGGTATATGGTCGCTACAAGCGCCGCATCGCCTACTGGCTCTAAGAAGAATTACTAATGTCCTTGATCGAATTCAAAAATGTTTGCGTGGATTTCCCTATCTACAACGCCAATGGGCGCTCGCTGAAAAAGCGCCTGATACAGGTCGCCACCGGCGGACAGCTGGGTTCAGACGAGCAAGGCCGCGTGGTTGTCCGTGCTCTCGAAGACTTGACGTTCACTCTGCGCGATGGTGATCGGGTCGGCCTGCTTGGGCACAATGGCGCTGGCAAAAGCACCCTTTTGCGCCTGCTCAGCAGCGTCTACGAGCCTTCTTCGGGCACTGCACTGATCGAAGGTGATATCGGCTCTCTGATCGATATTTCTCTAGGCATTGACCCAGAGGCCACCGGCCGGGAAAACATTTTCCTGCGTGGTGGGATTCTCGGAATGACCAAGTCAGAGATAACCGAAAAGCTTGACGAGATCATCGAGTTTTCCGAGCTGGGCGATTTCGTCGACATGCCGATTCGCACCTACTCCTCAGGTATGCATCTTCGATTGGCTTTCGCGGTTTCAACCATCATCAAACCTCAAATCCTGTTGATGGATGAATGGCTCTCGGTCGGTGATGAAGGCTTCAAGCACAAAGCTGAAATCCGCATGAACGAACTGGTGAAATCGACGAATATTCTGGTAATCGCCAGCCATTCGCGCGAACTGGTAATGCACACCTGCAATCGAGTGCTGTGGCTGGAACACGGAAGGATAAAGATGGACGGCGACCCGACGACCGTCACTGCCGCGTATTTCGGAGCTTGAAGCAAATGAACAGCATTAAGCGCAATGGTGTGGATATAGAGGCAGCTTTTAAAAACGCCTCCATACAGCGGCTCTCAAATGCCCGAACCGCTACCAGCGAAAGCCTGCCTGAGACGAACATCGAGCATCCGGAAGCGAGCCTGATTGAGTCAACGCTCACTCATCCGGACTCCAGCCCCATGCACGATCTGGCTGGAAGTCCGAGTTGGAGCCTGATATTGAAGCATCGCACCAAGCAGACCCTTCGCAGGTTTGCCCGTGCATCCTTTCGTTTGACCAGGCCGTTTGCGCGCCCGGTGCTCGCGCGCATGCGCACTTACTTCATTTCATCTATCAGGCAGGAAATACTCCACGAGTTCAGCAAGCTTCAGGAGCAGCAACATCAGCAAATCGAGCATAGCGCACGATTGAATGCACAACGGCTCCATCAGCACGAGCAGATCGTATTGGAGCTTAAACGGCTTATGCATGCTTCGAAAGTTCAGACATCTTTCACGCAGAAACTTCTATCCACCCAGGAGGAAAACCTGCAGAAGCTCGAAAATCTGGATGTTGCGGAGAACATCAACAAACCCCAACTTGATCGGATTGAGCAATACGCACTTCTCGATGCCAATCGCGTCGCCATCAATTGCGGCCCGGACGAAACATTGGTCAAGACAGCCGTTGGCTACGTGCTCTGCGGATCCACGGATCATGCGTTGCTGACTTGCCTGCTACAAGCCGGCGAGCTGGAGACAGGCACGCGCCTGCTGATTCAACGCCTGGTCAAGCCTGGTGACGTCTATGTAGATATCGGAGCAAACATCGGTCTTCACTCGATCGCTGCTGGACGCGCGATGGAGGGTCAGGGAAAGATCTTCGCATTCGAGCCATTTACGCCAACGCGTGAACTGCTGGAAAAGAACCTGTGGCTCAATGGCCTGTCTGCCATGAGCGAAGTGTCTCAATTCGCGCTTTCGGATCACGCTGGTAGCGAAAAACTGCACCTTGGCGCCACCAGCGGGCACCACTCGCTGTATGAGCTGGACAATCCATCTTTCGTTGCCACGACTACCGTGGACATCACCACCATCACCCTTGACGATGCCTTGCCCAAAGGTCAGCCGGTCAATCTGCTGAAAATTGATGCTGAAGGTGCCGAGATAGATATCATCAGCGGCGCAAGAAATCTGCTTGCCGCCAATCCTCATATCCTCTTGATCGTCGAGCTCGGCATTCCTCATCTGAAAAAGAATGCACTCCGTCTGGAAGATTGGCTGGGCCGCTTTACCGATCTGGGACTTACCTATCGGGTCATCAATGAGGAAACCGGCGAACTTGAGACCTGGTCTATTGAGCAATTAGCCAATATTGACTCAGTCAATTTGTTGTTTTCATCCCCCGATTCGCTGAAAGCTGGAGGGCTGGCGGCATGAAAAATGACATCATTGTCGTCGGGGCTGGTGGCCATGCGAAGGTCTGTATCGAATTGCTGCAAGCACGGGGCGATAACATCGCCTACTGCGTCGGAAACCCCGACAGCCCGGACACCTGCCTGGGCATTCCGGTTCTTAAAAGCGACGACCACCTCATTGCATTGCGCGAAGAGGGATATGAGCGGGTTTTCATTGCTATCGGCTCCAATCCGGTGCGTAACAAACTCGCAAAAAAAGCCGTCGAATGCGGATATCACCTGGTGAATGCAGTCAGCCCTGCGGCCGTTGTCTCACCCTCGGCATCGCTGGGCGTCGGCATAGCCATCATGGCTGGAGCGGTAGTCAATGCCGAGACACAAATCGGTGACCTGTGCATCGTCAACACGGGTGCCACCATCGACCATGACTGCGTGATTGGGCAAGCGGTACACATTGCTCCGCAATGCGCACTCGCGGGCAATGTTCAAGTAGGTAATCTCAGCTTTGTCGGCGTGGGCAGCAAAATCATTCCCGGGATCCACATTGGGGACTCGGTCATGGTGGGAGCTGGAAGCGTTGTGATATCGAATATCGGGCCAGCAACAACAGTTGTCGGTGTGCCAGCCAAAGCTTTACATAAAATTTGAAGGAACGAACATGAAACGTATTTCCGTCGCACAACCGAAACTTGCTGGCAATGAGCGCAACTATGTAATGGATTGCCTCGATACGAATTGGATTTCATCGAACGGCAAATACATCGGCGCTTTCGAAGAGAGCTTCGCAGCTTTCTGTGGCGTCAAACACGCCATCGCCACCAACAATGGCACAACAGCATTGCACTTGGCGCTGGTCGTTCTCGACCTGCAACCCGGTGACGAAGTTATTATTCCGACGGTGACTTACATCGCGACAGCGAACGCCGTACGTTATTGCGGAGCTACTCCGGTACTGGTGGACGTTTGTGCCGACACCATGAACATTGACCCGCAGACCATCGAAAGCAAGATCACCGCGAAGACCAAAGGCATTATTCCAGTTCACCTCTATGGTCATCCGGCCCAGATGGACGTCGTCAACCAAATCGCCCACAAGCATAATCTGTGGGTCGTCGAGGACGCCGCCGAAGCCCATGGTGCCGAAGTCAAAGGTAGCAAAGTGGGTAGCATGGGCACCTGCGCAACCTTCAGCTTTTTCGGCAACAAGATCGTCACAACCGGTGAAGGCGGGATGATCACTACCAATGACGACGAGCTTGCTGCCAAGCTGCGACTGTTCCGCGGCCAAGGCATGGATCCGAACCGTCGCTACTGGTTCCCGGTCATTGGTTACAACTACCGCATGACCAACATCCAGGCGGCCATCGGCCTTGCGCAAATGGAAAACATTGCGACCGCACTGGCCGACCGTGAGCGCATTGCCGGTTGGTACAACGAAGCGCTGGCTGACCTCAAGGACAAGATTGTCCTGCCAACCCAGGCCTCCTGGGCCAAACAGGTTTTCTGGATGTACAACATTTTCCTGGCCGACGGTGACGAACACAAACGTGATGCCGTGATGCAGAAGATGGACGAAATGGGCATTGAAACCCGACCTGTGTTCTACCCGATGCACGTCTTACCGCCGTACAAGGAAGACAACCATTACCCGGTAGCCGACCTCTGGTCCGGCCGCGGCATCAACCTGCCGACGCACCAGGATTTGACGCAAGAAGACATCATCAGAGTCGCAGCCAGCTTGCGTGAGGTCTTGACGGCCTGATGAAAATCGCACTTTGCTCCACGTTCGTTCCCTTCATTAGAGGTGGCGGAAGAAACATCGTCGACTGGCTGGCTTCTACCCTGACTGAAGCCGGCCATCAGGTCGAGATCGTTTATCTGCCCGAGCTGGATGCACCGGATCTTTTGTTTCAGCAGATGATGGCATTGCGCTGGGTGGATCTTCAGGCAGCTGACCGTGTCATCTGCTTCAGACCTCAATCACACCTGATTGAACACCCACACAAGATTCTGTGGTTCATTCACCACATTCGCGCGTTTTACGATATGTGGGACAGCCCTTATCGGGATTTTGCCGATGACACAAAACACCGTGCAATCCGGGAAGCGCTGTTCGATGCGGACACTCGCGCTCTGGGTGAAGCAAAGGCGATTTTCACCAACTCGAAAGTTGTGTCTGGAAGACTCAAAACCTTCAACGACATCGACAGCGAAGTCCTCTACCCTCCCGTGTTTGAATCCGAACGCTTCTTCTGCTCCGGATACAATGACGAGATCGTGTACATGTGCCGCGTTGAGCATCATAAGCGCCAACACTTGCTTATCGAGGCACTGAGCTTCACCACGACCCCGGTTCGCTTGCGCATTCTAGGGACCGGTGCGAGCCCTGCCTACGTGGATGACCTTCGTCAAAAAATCAAGGACTACAATCTATCGGATCGAGTCACTCTCGAAGACCGCTGGATTACCGAAGAAGAAAAAGTCGCACATCTGTCAGTTTGTCTTGCTGCTGCGTACTTGCCGGTGGATGAAGATTCCTACGGGTATCCGAGCCTGGAAGCCAGTCACGCAGAGAAATCCGTTCTTACCACTACAGACTCCGGTGGAGTTCTTGAACTGGTTCAGGATGGTTTCAACGGCTATATCGCAGAACCAACACCCGAGTCATTAGCCAACGCAATGGACAAATTGTTCAGGGAGCGAAACGTGACAGAAGCCATGGGCAAGAACGCCAAACAGCGACTGGTTGATTTGAAAATTTCTTGGTCGCATGTGTTGGAGCGCCTTTTGGCATGAAAGTCTTGATCGTTAACAACATGGCTCCGTTCATCTGGGGCGGCGCAGAAGAACTGGCTGTCAACCTGGAAAAAAATCTGATCATTGCCGGGCATGATGCGGAAATCATGCGTATTCCTTTTCAATGGGAACCGGCTTCCAGGATCCCCTCGCAGATGTTGCTGGCACGTACTCTTGAAGTCTTCAATGCTGATCACGTCATTGCTCTCAAGTTTCCGGCGTATCTGATCCGGCACCACAGAAAATCCCTATGGCTGCTTCATCAATACCGCCAGGCCTATGATCTGTTCGATGTAGGGCAAACCAACCTGCCTGCGGACAAAACTGGCGATGACATTCGAAAAGCAATTATCCATGCTGATAATGAAAGTTTTGCTGAAAGTCGTCATATCTATACCAATTCCGAAATCACTCGGCAGCGGCTGCTCAAGTACAACGGCTTTGATTCTCAGGTGCTGCTCCCCCCCGTCAATGATCCGCAAGCCTTTGGCGGCGGCAAGCATGACGACTATATTTTTGCCGGCGGCAGAGTAAATGGCATGAAGCGCCAATACTTGCTACTGCAAGCGCTGGCCAAAGCCGACAAACGGGTCAAGTTAATTATCGCCGGCCCACCTGAATCCGATTCCGACACGAAGCAACTGCATTCGATCGTTGAAGAGTTCGGCTTACAGGATCGCGTAAAGCTTGACCTGCGTTTCTTGCCCCGAGCCACGTACGCGGATTACGTTAATCGCGCCCTGGCCGTGGCATACATTCCTTTTGATGAAGATTCGCTGGGTTATGTGGCCATGGAAGCAGCCACCGCTCGTAAGGCCTTGATCACGACTACCGACAGCGGTGGCATCCTCGGACTGGTCAATCACGAGGAAACCGGCTGGAGAGCGGAACCGACAGTGCAAGGTCTGGCTGAAGCAATGAGCGCCGCCTATGAAAACAAGACCCGCACCCAACAGTATGGCGAGGACGCCCAGGCATTGTGGAACAGCCTTGGCATAAACTGGCCCGAGACCGTCGAGGCGCTGCTCAAATGAAACTTGTCATTTTCACACCAGGTGTCAAATCTTCAGCCATTGGTCGAATGACACGTCTCGTCGTGCGTGCCTTGCTGGCGCAAAAGCATCACGTAGTTCTCGTCCGAACCGAAAGTCAACATGTTCTCTCCAGAGAACCCCACGACTTCGGCTGTACGCTATTGCAGTGGACGGACGAAGCGCAGGTCGCCCATGAAATAGCGACCGCTGATAGCCTGATTTATCAAATTGGCGATAACTACGAGTTTCATGAAGGTGGCGTAACCTGGCTCCAAAAGGCACCTGGCATCGTCTGCCTGCACGACTTTTTTCTTGGCCATTTATTCTGGGGCTGGTCGCAGGAGCGACGCGATCAAGCCCATAGCGTGCTGACCCGGTGGTACGGAGAGCAAATTGCGGCCGATTACTTCAACGTCAGTGACAGCGCGGCCTTTATCAGGTCGACCCGGGAAGCTGCACCTTTGACTGAATGGATCAGTTCGCTTGCCACCGGCGTGATGACTCATAGTTATTGGGGTTGTGATCGGGTCATGGCGGCATGCGCAGGCCCGGTTTTTGTAACGCCACTCGCCTACGATGCGCCAGGCGCTATCACGGCGACAGGTCAATCCAGTGGTGGTAAAAAACTGAAGGTATTGACCATTGGTCACGTCAATCCGAATAAACGAGTTGAGAGTTGCATCAAGGCAATTGCGAGCGATCCTCTGCTGAGGAAAAACCTGAGCTATCGGCTGGTCGGCGCAGTTGCTCCCGAAGTTGCCCAACAGCTCACAGAGTTGGCGGCCAGCAGCGGTGTCGAACTGGTTATTTCCAATGAAGTCGATGACGCTACTTTGTCACAGGCCATCAGGGAAGCCGATGTGATCAGCTGTCTGCGGTGGCCAAGCCTGGAAGCCGCCTCAGCTTCAGCCATTGAAGCGATGCTCTACGGCAAAGCAACGATCGTGACAGACACCGGTTTTTATAAAGAACTACCAGACCAGTATGTGCGCAAGGTGTCGCCCGACCAGGAGATGGAGGATCTGAAGCAGATCTTTCTTTCGCTGCACAACGATCGCGCCTCTACCGTGGATATTGGAAAAAATGCACAAGCGTGGGCGAAAGAAACATTTACAGCTGAAAACTATGCACACCGACTTGAACAAGCCATCCCGGTAGTTCGTCGCGCACAAGTAATCATCTCGGCGGTCGATCACTTTGCACATATCATTGATAGATGGTCAGCAAATCCTGAGTTGCTGACAACGCAAGACATCACCAAGCCGCTGAGCATTTTTAATACCAACACGATTGTCTGAATCTGCGTTTTCGGTGGATCACCCTGTGATCCACCGAAAACGTGTTACTGCTACTTCAGACTTGCAAAGATGAACTGTGCGGTCTCAGCCCAGGCCACAGGTTTATAATCTCGGTTGATAGCCTCTTCCTTGGCAGCAAGTGCGAAAGGATCGAAAGCATATTTCTGTAGTTCGGTGGCCCACACCGAAACATCCCACGGCTCCAGATAATCCAGAAGCTCTCCACCGACTTCAGGAATTGATGCGGCGCTCGAAGCCAGGCAATACTTGCCGGCCGCCAGGCTTTCCGCAACCGGCAACCCCCACCCTTCATACAACGATGGAAACGCAGTCATCATGCAATGACGATATAAATGCATGAGATCAGAATCGGACACATTGTTGAGAATGCGGATGTAGGGCTTCGTTCTCGGATCCAGCCGAATGTCCGCCAGTAAGTCTCCAACCCCCCATCCCGGCATTCCGACGAATACAAGTTTGGGCAAATCCTGAACGCCCTCGTCAATCAAACGGGCGTAGGCTCGGTAAAGGACTTCATGGTTCTTGCGGCGCTCGATCGTCGAAACGAACAGCACAAACCGCTCTTTGAGCAGCGCTTTCACTTCAGGGGAAATATTGTCGCTCAACTCATGAGAGAGCTGACATCCCAGCTTGACCACGGCGGTCTCGGGTACAGGCGCACCCAACTCTTCCAGCAGCGCCACAAGATCCTTGCGGGTGCATTCAGAGATACACAGAATCTTGTCCGCGCACCAGGCAACGTCGGTGAAGTAATTGGCAAACCTGGCTGCCACATCGCCGACACACAGGTGAGGAAGCCTGACCGGAATGACGTCGTAGCAGAAGAGAACAACGCGCAGGCCGACATTCTTCTTCAGCTCATACAGGTATGGAAGGTTCTTGTTATCCCAATCCAGCCCGACAGAAATGTAACTGTCACCTTTTGAAAAAGGATGTTCAGTGATGCTCGCCTGTTGCGACGACGGATTAAATACGTGGCCTCGATGAGCAGGCTTGAAAAAGCCTCTGAGCGCCGAGCGCAGGTGCCGAACACCGACAACGGCCTCGACGATGGATACGCGTCGCTGTTGGAAAAACTGATAGATGCGACCGCTGATTTTCGTCGGCAGTCGATTCAACACTTTAAGGGCTTTTTCTTTGACACGGGCTTCGATCGAACTCTTGTTCGAACTGATGACAGCCACTTGAGACGGGGCACTTGAATGCCCTGCCGATATTCTTTTCAGCGTCGCTGTCACTTCGCCCGCGCCAATGGCGCTGTAACCCGTAGAGTGGTTGTAGAAGCAGAACTTCACATCCTCACCCGCCGCAATCAGTTCAAGCGCATGGGCAGCCGCTTCCGCCTCGGTACGAATAATGCCTACCGCTGGCCGATGCCAGCCCAGGATGGTCGTTACATCAAACCACGTGGTCATGCTTGCGCCTTCTTCTCTATGACTGCTGCCGCTGCAAGCGGTATTGATTCCAGGCTTCGCGCCCAGGTCAGAGACTCCCGGGCGTCCTTGTCCGGCCCCTTGCTGTCAACTGTCGCAGGCCCTGTCAAACGGTTACGGATGGCCGCATGAAATTCACTTGGCGTGCGGGCAACGCTGATTTCCGGAAGATTCAAGTGCTGCTCGAAACCCCGGAACGCCGATTCGGTACCGACAACGTACTTGCCCGAATAGATGGCTTCAGCCGTCTTGATGTTTGAACCGCCGCCATGAGGAATCGGCAACAAAAATGCATGGGCGAGGGTTTTAACTGCATCCAGGTCGTCATCCGGCAGCATGTATAAAAGCTGCAGGCGCGAGAGGTTCAACTGACCCCAGCGACTGTCCCGAAGTGTCGACTCCAGGTGTTCACAGACACTGCCGACCACAACCAGTTTACTGTCGGGTGGAATGCAGGCCAGGGAACTGCCCAGGCACTCGTTGAAACCTTTGAAGTTGGGAGGATGAGCGCTGGCAACATAGAGAATCCACGGCGACCGGGGCAAACGCGACTTCCAGGTTTCAAGCACGTCAGCCTTGGCATTCCAGGGCGCGATGCCGTTGGGAGCGAGCAAAGGCATTTTCGCGCCCCACTCCCTGAGGATGTCGAAGTCCGCCTGCGTGACGGCCACGGCGATGTCGGCCTCCAGCGCAGCCTTGCGCTCAAGCGCTTCGATATCGGCAATGACCGGCTCGGCACCCTTGATGTTGTAACTGTCGAGGATTTCCAGCTTGAGCGGCGCCTCGATATTCTGCGAACCATAAACAAGGCACGCGTTGCTGTACTGAGGCATCTCCTTGATTTTCATCACCAGAGGCCAAAGCCATGGTTGCTCAACATGAATCACATCGATGACCGCAGGCAGCTTCTTGAGAATCTCGGCAAAGCCGCCCTCTTGCGAAGCCGCGAACTCACCCGAAAGCAGATCGTTGATCAACGGCACATAGGTGCCCTTGTACTTTCTGAAGATGCTACCGGCCGGGAATTTGACGTCGTTGGCACCCAATGTCGACGGCGGATAGCCTTCGGGTTCATAAACCGCCAGGTGTGTAACATCCCAACCGTTT
The DNA here is from genome assembly GCF_030209115.1 of Pseudomonas sp. FR229a. Taxonomy (NCBI): domain Bacteria; kingdom Pseudomonadati; phylum Pseudomonadota; class Gammaproteobacteria; order Pseudomonadales; family Pseudomonadaceae; genus Pseudomonas; species Pseudomonas sp. FR229a. Next base: position 115,998 of record NZ_JARVSP010000012.1, read on the forward strand.
TCGCTGAACGTTTTCGCGATATTGGCGACACGGACCTGCCCGCCATGTCGGGGGCTGATAATTGGGTAAGTACTTAGCAATAAAACCGTTTTCAAAATATGAACCTATTGAATTGATATTTCACAACCCGCGACCGCGCCACAATGTTGCGACCATCGAAGCACGGGCGCCGATGAATACCAAAAAACCGGAGTTCTCACGCCCCCTTGATCAACAACTCGAGATCCTTCAGACGCGCCCACATCAGCGCCTCATCGCCCTTCGCTTCAACGTTCAATCGCAACAGCGGCTCGGTATTTGAGCCGCGCAAATTAAAGCGCCAATCTGCAAAGGAAACGCTGATACCGTCGGTTTTGTCGAGCTTTGGATTCTGAGGCAAGTAATGCTCCAGAACCTTCTGCAACATGGCCGGCACATCCTCGACCCGGTAATTGATCTCACCGGTGCAAGGGTATGCAGAAATACGTTCATCAACCAGTTGGGCCAAAGTCTTGCCAGTGGAAGACATCAAAGCCGTCACCAACAACCACGGAATCATCCCGCTGTCGCAGTAGGCAAAGTCACGAAAGTAGTGGTGGGCACTCATTTCACCACCATAGATTGCATCTTCAACGCGCATCCGCTCTTTGATGAAGGCATGCCCGGTCTTGCACAGCACCGGCACTCCGCCCGCCTGCTCAACCTGATCGATGGTGTTCCAGGTCAGGCGCGGGTCGTGAATGATCTTGCTGCCCGGATGTTGCTTGAGGAGCATTTCCGCCAGTAGACCGACCAGGTAATAACCTTCGATAAACCGGCCTGTTTCATCGAAAAAGAAACAGCGGTCGAAATCCCCATCCCAGGCCAACCCGAGATCGCAAGCGTTGTCGAGCAGCGCCTGACGAGTCAGCTCACGGTTTTCGGGCAACAACGGGTTCGGTACGCCATTGGGGAAATTACCGTCTGGCTCAGCATTGATCAGCACCCATTCGAACGGCAGTTTGTCGATCAATGCCTGCAGAACCGGGCCGGCAGCGCCATTACCCGGATCTGCCAGTACCTTCAGAGGCTTCAAATCCGCAACGTTGATGTAGGAGAGCAAGTGATCGATGTAACGAGTTTTGTCTGACTCGTGGCGGACTTCGCCAGCCTTGTCGGCCAACTCGCCCAGGTCTCCACTTTCCACACGATCACGGATGGCGTTCAGACCGGTGTCACCGCTGATCGGGCGCGATTGCGACTTGACCAGTTTCATCCCGTTATAACCCTTGGGATTGTGGCTTGCAGTAATCATCACGCCGCCATCCGCATCGAATGCGCTCGTGGCGAAGTACACTTCCTCGGTGCCGCACAGCCCGATATCGATAACGTCTGCGCCAGCCTCAATTAGCCCGCGAGTCATCGCATCAGCCAGCATCGGGCTTTCCAGCCGCATATCCCGCCCCAATACGATGCTTTTACCTCGCAACTCGGTGACCATTGCCCGGCCAATTTGATAGGCAACGTCCTCGTTGAGATCCGAAGGCACTTGGCCACGGATGTCATAAGCCTTGAAACACAGGGTTTTGATAGGGGTATGCATTCTGATCTCTTGCCCGGGAATCTGCGATGACGCACCTGACCGCAACGGCACATCATCTATGAGGATAGAATTTTGAAGGTCAACACATACAAATAAGCCCGACCGGTAAAATCGCCGATCAGGCTTATGGCTGCAACCCGCTGTTATTTATCTACGCGACCATAGTTGTCTTCGAAGCGGACGATATCGTCTTCACCCAGATAATCGCCGCTCTGCACCTCGATCAGCACCAGGTCAATGACGCCCGGGTTCATGAGGCGATGCTGGTGACCGGCACGGATGAACGTCGACTCGTTGGTGTTGAGCATCAGTTCCTGCTGGTCGTTGACCACGACCGCCATCCCGCTGACGACGATCCAGTGTTCACTGCGGTGATGATGCATCTGCAGCGACAGCGACGCCTTGGGCTTTACGACAATCCGCTTGATCTTGAAGCGTTCGCCATTTTCCAGGGTCGTGTAGGTCCCCCATGGACGGTGGACCGTACGGTGCAGCAAATGCACGGTATGGCTGCACGCCTTGAGCTGATTGACGATGTGTTTCACGTCTTGAGCGTGATCTTTATGAGCAATCATCACCGCATCAGGTGTGTCGATGACCAACAGGTCTTCCACACCGACCAGCGCGGTCAGACGACCTTCGCTGTTCACATAATTATTGCGCGAGCCATGGGACAGCACTTCGCCTTCAAAGCGGTTGCCGTTTTCATCCGGCGCAGTCAGTTCGCTCACCGCGTTCCATGAGCCGATGTCACTCCAGCCGATGTCACACGGAATGGTTGCGACTTTCTGGGAACGCTCCATCAATGCATAGTCGATTGAAATATCCGGCACCTGCGCAAAGCTTTCGCTGTCCAGCGCCAGGCAACGATATTTGTTGGAGGAAGTCAGGCGAGACACCTCGATAGTCTTTGCAACTGCCTCGACAACGTCGGGGGCGTGCAGCCGAAGCTCTTCCAGGACGGTGCCTACACGGAAACAGAACATGCCCGAGTTCCAGAAATAGTTGCCGGCACCGACGTAGTTCTGTGCAGTCTCCAGATCAGGCTTCTCGACAAACCGGGCGACCTTCAGCCCGCCTTTGAGCGGCGCCTCTTTCTGCGCCTCGATGTAACCGAACCCGGTTTCCGGATAGGTCGGCTGAATGCCGAACGTGACCAGCCAGCCTTCACTGGCCAGCGCCACGGCATTGGACACCGCCGCGGCAAAGGCTTTTTCGTCCTGAATCAAATGATCGGCTGCGAGCACCAGCATGTGCGCATCGGGGCCGTGGGTGGCCTCCAGTTGCAAGGCTGCCGCCGCGACTGCAGCGGCAGTATTGCGCCCGAACGGCTCGAGAATGAAGCCCTGCGCGTGCCTGGCCGTGTTGACGAGGCCGTATTCATCTTCAGTCTTGAACAGCAGCTCACGATTGGTCACGGTGAGGACTTCCACCACACCGTCCAGCCGTGAGGCACGCAGGAACGTCTTCTGGATCAGATTCTGACCATCCGGCAACTCCATGAAGGGCTTGGGATGGGCTTCACGGGATACAGGCCACAACCGGCTGCCCACTCCGCCAGACAAAATTACGGGAATCAGTTCCATGCTCAAAGTCCTTAACCCTCTCTCCCGCCAGTGATTGTCAGGAAAGCAGTCTCAATTATGTTTGCAATCCAACTGCACCAAACCCGGTGCAGAATCCTTGCCCCGCCTCTCGATCTCAAGACAGCGGGACTGATGACACATGCGCCCTCGCGAGCGCTGAATACGTTGCGTAATTGCCTGCCATTCTACAGCGCCAATCGCAATTGATACCTCGACAGAATGCAACAAACAGCGCTCGATAAACCGCGCCCGTCAACGTGCTGGCTGATCGAGCAGCTTCTGCAGATATTGCCCGTAACCGGTTTTCTTCAGGCGCAGCGCCTGAGCTTCGACTTGCTCTGCGCTGATCCAGCCGTTGTGGTAGGCGATTTCTTCAAGGCAAGCGACTTTGAGCCCCTGACGGTGCTCGATGGTGTGGACGAAATGCCCGGCTTCCAGCAGCGAGTCATGCGTACCGGTATCCAGCCAGGCAAAGCCGCGCCCCAACATTTCGACGTTCAGGGTTTTCTGTTCCAGATACGCGCGATTGATGTCGGTGATTTCCAGCTCGCCCCGCTCCGACGGTTTGATGTTCTTGGCAATTTCAACGACCTGGTTATCGTAGAAGTACAACCCGGTCACGGCGTAGTTGGATTTCGGCTTCAGTGGCTTTTCTTCGATGCTCAGCGCGCAGCCATTGGCATCGAATTCCACCACTCCGAAACGCTCCGGGTCGGACACGTGATAGCCGAACACTGTCGCGCCTGAGGCCTGAGCGTTGGCAGAGCGCAGGTTTTCAGTGAAGTACTGACCGTAAAAGATATTGTCGCCGAGAATCAGGCAGCAAGGGTCGCTACCGATAAACGACTCGCCGATGATGAACGCCTGCGCAAGGCCGTCCGGGCTCGGCTGCTCGGCATAACTCAACTCGATGCCATACAGACTGCCGTCACCCAAGAGCTTGCGGAAATTGGGCAAGTCTTCAGGGGTCGAAATGATCAGGATTTCTCGTATGCCCGCGAGCATGAGCACCGACAACGGATAGAAAATCATCGGTTTGTCGTAGATAGGCAGCAGCTGCTTGGACACCCCCAGCGTGACCGGATGCAAACGTGTCCCGGAGCCACCTGCCAGAATGATGCCTTTACGATTGGTCTTGATCATTTATTCAGAATTTCCCTGAGCATTCGGGTTACACCACTTTGCCAATCCGGCAAGTGTAGAGAAAAAGTAGTGCGCAGCTTTTGAGTATCCAGTCGCGAGTTAAGCGGCCGGTGTGCGGGCGTCGGATAGGCAGTGGTTTCGACCGGCTCGATAGCCTTCACGGCGAGTAATTCACCATTGGCTTTAGCGAAAGCGATCACCTCGCTTGCGTAGCCATGCCAGGACACTTCACCAGCGGCTGCCAAGTGGTACAACCCCGCCAGCTCGGGCTGTTGCAGGGCCTGGCGAAGCGCCTGAGCCGTTACGTCGGCAATCAGATCTGCACCGGTAGGCGCACCAATCTGATCCGCGACCACGCTCAACGTTTCGCGATCGCTGGCCAAGCGCAGCATCGTCTTCGCGAAGTTGTTACCGCGAGCACCATAAACCCAGCTGGTACGGAAGATCAGGTGCTTGCAGTCCGATGCAGTGATTGCCCGCTCGCCGGCGAGTTTGCTGGAGCCATAGTGGTTCACCGGCGCAACGGCATCGGTTTCCCGCCACGCGGCAGTGCCCTGGCCATTGAAAACGTAATCGGTCGAGTAATGAACCAGCCAGGCACCGGAGGCGGCGGCTTCTTCAGCCATAACACCCGCTGCAATGCCGTTTACACGGTCAGCCAACTCGGTTTCCGATTCGGCTTTATCAACGGCAGTGTAAGCAGCAGCGTTAACGATAACGTTGGGCCGCACCTGCCGAATCGTCGCGCGAAGAGCCTCGGGATTCGACAGATCGCCATTCAATCCATCGGCCTGATGGCGATCAAGTGCAATCAACTCTCCAAGCGGAGCCAGAGAGCGTTGCAGCTCCCAGCCCACCTGACCGTTCTTGCCCAGCAACAGAATTTTCATGCGTTGTTCGAGCGATCCGTGTAGTTCTGATCGATCCACTGCTGATAGCTGCCGCTCTTCACGTGCTCAACCCAATCAGCGTTGTTCAAATACCATTCGACGGTCTTGCGGATCCCGGTCTCGAAGGTCTCTTCAGGCGCCCAACCCAATTCCCGCTGGATCTTGCTGGCATCGATTGCATAACGCTGATCATGCCCCGGGCGGTCCTGGACATAGGTAATCAGGCTGGCATGGGGACGATGGGCCGAATCAGGTCGCAACTCATCGAGCAACGAACACAGGGTATGCACCACGTCGATGTTCTGTTTTTCGTTGTGTCCACCGATGTTGTAGGTCTCACCGATGACGCCTTCGGTGACTACTTTGTACAACGCACGAGCATGATCCTCGACATACAACCAATCGCGAACCTGATCGCCTTTGCCGTACACCGGCAGCGGCTTGCCTTCAAGTGCGTTGAGAATGATCAGCGGGATCAGCTTCTCAGGGAAGTGACATGGGCCATAGTTGTTCGAGCAGTTGGTCACCAGCGTAGGCAAGCCATAAGTGCGTGCCCAGGCACGAACCAGATGATCGGAGCTGGCCTTGCTCGCCGAGTAGGGTGAGCTTGGTTGATAAGGCGTGGTTTCGGTGAAGAGGTCTTCCGGACCTTCGAGGTCTCCGTAAACTTCGTCAGTCGAAATGTGGTGGAAGCGGAAGCGCGCTTTACGCGCATCGTCCAGCGCAGCCCAGTAGTGGCGCGCGGCCTCGAGCAGCGTGTAGGTACCGATGATATTGGTCTGGATGAAGTCAGACGGGCCCGATATCGAGCGATCGACGTGGGATTCTGCGGCCAGGTGCATGATTGCATCCGGTTGATGCTCACGCAGAACGCGGTCGATCTGCTCACGATCACAGATATCGACTCGCTCGAACGCATAACGCGAATTCTGGCTGACTTCCGCCAAGGACTCCAGATTGCCGGCGTACGTGAGTTTATCGACGTTAACGACTGCATCGGAAGTGTTGGAGATGATGTGACGGATGACTGCCGAGCCAATGAAGCCGGCACCGCCGGTAACTAGAATTTTCACGCGAAGCGATACCCTTGAGCTGCGGACAGCGCTGCCAGCGAGCGCGGTCTAGTCCATGATTGCAGAAGCCACTATCAGTCGGCATCCGTCAGAGTCAGTCTGAATCGACATGCAGAAGGCACGATCGAACAAGGGACGCATTTTACAGCTTAATGATGGTTTTACTAATGGATAAAGACAGGCCGAGGCGCAATTTCGACAGATGCCGTGCGCCTGCCGTTTTCAGACCATTCGCTTGCGTGCAGCTCTGGACGAACGCCCCAGAAGCCAGCCCAACACCGGGCCGATCAGCATGCCGATCAGCAGCGCCAATACTGTAACCACCGAGACTGGCAACTGCGGGCCGGAAAAACCCAGAAACAAAAGCGCAACCGATTGCTGGTTCTCCAGTACAAACGCCAGAACAACCAGAACCATCAACAGAAGAAATACGCCAAGCAGTATGCGTTTCAGATTACGCATTCACGCGCCCTCGAATTTGAATAGCGAAGATCAAGCGCCCTCCTCCTCTTCCTCGTTCACGCGGTCACGCAATTCCTTGCCCGGTTTGAAATGCGGAACGAATTTGCCGTCCAGACTGACAGACTGGCCGGTCTTTGGGTTACGGCCGACGCGGGGCGCGCGGTAGTGCAGGGAGAAGCTGCCGAATCCACGGATCTCAATGCGATCACCGGTGGCAAGGCACTGAGACATTTGTTCAAGCATGGTCTTGATAGCCAGCTCAACATCCTTGGATGAGAGTAGCCCTTGATGGGTGACAATTCGTTCGATCAACTCCGACTTCGTCATATTTTTCCCTTCTTTTTCAAGCAGCTAGATCAGCGCTTGAAAGGTTTTAGCATGCCCCGAAGAATTTGAACAGCCCAGGGATTGACATATCTTCCCCCGCGTTAAAACGCCCATTTTCAGGGCATCGAACCCGCGAGCCGGAACGCTGCGCACCTAGCGACACATCACCAGCATGGTCCGGGTGACAAAGCCTGCGGGATTGAAGCCGAACGGATAGTCGTCTTCATCTTTCGCATCATCAGAGCGGGTGATCACCTTGTATCCCTTGCCCTTACACTCCTTCGCTGCACGTTTCTGACACTTTTCCCAACCGGAGCCCAGCCCCGAGCAGTCGACCTCGATACCGCTAACGCCACGCACTGCATGGGTCTTTGCGCTGGTGGTACACCCTGCCAGCGCCAATACCATTGCAACAACATATAACTTGTTCATCCACTTCCTTATGCCAGGCAAGCCCGACGACTACACGCTCAAGACCAAGCTTAGTCGCGAATAGGCGATTGATCCGATTAAAGAAACAGACCCACAGGCGGACGCAATGGTTTCATGCACGGGCGTACAAAGACCAAATCGCAGACACAAAAAAGGGCGACCGAAGTCGCCCTTTTTCATGATCAAGCAGAACTTAGTTCTGTTTGGCCATTGCTTGACGCAGCAGTGCCGCCATAGTGGTGTCAGCTGCTTCACCTTCCGGAGCTGCTTTCAGGCTCTGGATGGCTTCTTTCTCTTCAGCATCGTCTTTCGACTTGATCGAGAGCTGGATTACGCGGCTCTTGCGATCAACGCTGATGATCTTGGCTTCAACTTCCTGACCTTCTTTCAGAACGTTGCGCGCGTCTTCAACGCGGTCACGGCTGATTTCGGAGGCTTTCAGGGTAGCTTCGATGTCGTCGGCCAGAACGATGATGGCGCCTTTGGCGTCAACTTCTTTCACGGTACCGGTCACGATAGCGCCCTTGTCGTTAACCGAGACGTACTCGGAGAACGGATCGCTTTCCAGTTGCTTGATGCCCAGGGAGATGCGCTCGCGCTCCGGGTCAACCGACAGGATGACAGTGTCCAGCTCGTCGCCCTTCTTGAAACGACGTACGGCTTCTTCGCCCACTTCGTTCCAGGAGATGTCGGACAGGTGAACCAGACCGTCGATGCCGCCGTCCAGACCAATGAAGATACCGAAATCGGTGATCGACTTGATGGTGCCGGAGATCTTGTCGCCCTTGTTGAACTGGCCAGAAAAGTCTTCCCATGGGTTCGACTTGCACTGCTTGATGCCCAGGGAGATACGACGACGCTCTTCGTCGATGTCCAGAACCATGACTTCCACTTCGTCGCCGACTTGTACGACTTTCGAAGGGTGGATGTTCTTGTTGGTCCAGTCCATTTCCGAAACGTGTACCAGGCCTTCAACGCCTTCTTCCAGCTCAGCGAAGCAGCCGTAGTCAGTCAGGTTGGTTACACGAGCGGTTACGCGAGTGCCTTCTGGGTAACGGGCTTTGATAGCAACCCATGGATCTTCGCCCAGTTGCTTCAGGCCCAGGGAAACACGGTTGCGTTCGCGATCGTATTTCAGAACCTTGACGTCGATTTCGTCACCAACGTTGACGATCTCGGAAGGATGCTTGATGCGCTTCCAGGCCATGTCGGTGATGTGCAGCAGGCCGTCCACGCCACCCAGATCGACGAATGCGCCGTAATCGGTGAGGTTTTTGACGATACCTTTGACTTGCTGGCCTTCCTGCAGGGATTCCAGCAGAGCTTCACGCTCGGCGGAGTTCTCGGCTTCGAGGACGCTGCGACGGGAAACGACAACGTTGTTGCGCTTCTGGTCCAGCTTGATGACCTTGAATTCCAGCTCTTTGCCTTCCAGGTGCGTGGTGTCGCGCACAGGACGGACGTCAACCAGGGAACCTGGCAGGAACGCACGGATGCCGTTAACGTCGACAGTGAAGCCGCCTTTAACCTTACCGTTAATAACGCCCTTGACCACTTCCTCGGCTGCGAAGGCTGCTTCCAGAACGATCCAGCATTCAGCGCGCTTGGCTTTTTCACGGGACAGCTTGGTTTCGCCAAAGCCGTCTTCAACCGAATCCAGAGCAACGTGAACTTCATCACCAACGTTGATGTTCAGTTCGCCAGCATCGTTGTAGAACTGCTCAAGCGGGATGAGTGCTTCAGACTTCAGACCAGCGTGAACGGTTACCCAGCGAGCCTGGTAATCGATATCAACGATAACACCGGTGATGATGGAGCCTGCCTGAAGGTTCAGGGTTTTCAGGCTTTCTTCAAAGAGTTCCGCAAAGCTTTCGCTCATTTTAATTCCTGTAGATGAGGGCGAAGTAAACGCCCATCTCCACACCCCAGACGGTGTGGGTTAGTTTCATTTAAAAGAAGCACCGCAGGACTATGACTGGGCCCCTGCGGCCCTCTTGGTCACCCGGCGATATCGCGAATGGCGATCTCGCTCATGATGCGTTCAAGCACCTGATCGATGGAAAGCTCCGTGGAATCCAGCTGAATCGCGTCGGCCGCCGGCTTGAGCGGGGCTACTGCGCGCTGGGTGTCACGCTCATCGCGTGCACGGATCTCATCTAGCAGACTCGACAGACTAACACCCTCGACTTTGCCCTTCAACTGCAAATATCGACGGCGCGCCCGCTCCTCGGCACTGGCGGTCAGGAAAATCTTCAGCGGTGCATCCGGAAAAACCACCGTACCCATGTCGCGACCGTCAGCCACCAGGCCTGGCGCCTCCTGGAATGCGCGCTGGCGCTGCAGCAGCGCCTCGCGGACGGCGGGCAGCGCAGCCACTTGCGAGGCACCGGAACCGACGCTTTCAGTGCGAATGACATCGCTGACTTCATCGCCTTCCAGAATGATCCGCTGTAACTGACCTTCGGTCGCGGCGATGAACTGCACATCCAGATGAGCGGCCAATGTCTTCAACAGCTCTTCGTTGGTCAGGTCGACGCCATGATTGTGCGCAGCGAACGCGAGCAAACGATAAAGCGCACCGGAATCCAGCAGGTTCCAGCCCAGACGCTTGGCCAGAATCCCGGCGACCGTGCCTTTGCCGGAGCCGCTTGGCCCATCGATGGTGATGACCGGTGCAATGTTTTTCACGACTGAGCCTCTTGTGCCACACGAATGCCGACTTGCCCGCACAGCGCGAGGAAGTTGGGGAACGAGGTCGCGACGTTAGCGCAATCGTGGATGCGGATCGGTGCGGTAGCGCGCAACGAGGCAACGCTGAAAGCCATGGCAATACGGTGATCGCCGTGACCGTGCACTTCACCGCCGCCGATCGGGCCGCCGTCGATGATGATGCCGTCCGGGGTCGGTTCGCACTTGACGCCCAGCGCCAGCAAACCGTCCGCCATGACCTGGATCCGGTCGGATTCCTTGACCCGCAGCTCTTCGGCGCCGGTCAGCACGGTCCGCCCTTCGGCGCATGCAGCAGCCACGAACAGTACCGGGAATTCGTCGATCGCCAGCGGCACCAGTTCTTCCGGAATCTCGATACCTTTGAGTCTAGCTTCCCGCACGCGCAAGTCAGCCACTGGCTCACCGCCGACTTCGCGCTGGTTTTCCAGAGTGATATCAGCGCCCATCAAACGCAGGATGTCGATCACGCCAGTACGGGTCGGGTTGATACCGACGTGCTCCAGCACCAGCTCGGAACCCTCGGCGATCGAGGCCGCGACGAGGAAGAACGCCGATGACGAGATATCGCCCGGCACTTCGATGTGAGTTGCAGTGAGCTTGCCGCCGGACTCGACCGAAGCCGTGGCACCGTCAACGCTGACCGGGTAGCCGAAGCCACGCAGCATGCGCTCGGTGTGGTCACGGGTCGGTGCTGGCTCGGTGACGGTGGTCTTGCCTTCGGCGTACAGGCCGGCAAGCAGCAGGCAGGATTTCACCTGAGCGCTGGCCATCGGCATGGTGTAGGTCAGGCCTTTGAGCTTGTGGCCACCGCGAATGGTCATTGGCGGACGACCTTCAGCGGCGGTTTCGATCACGGCGCCCATTTCCCGCAGAGGATTGGCCACACGATTCATCGGACGCTTGGACAGCGACGCGTCGCCTGTCAGTGTACTGTCGAAGTTCTGCGCCGCCAGCAGGCCGGAGAGCAGGCGCATCGAGGTGCCGGAGTTGCCCAGATAGATCGGGCCCGGCGCCGGTTTCAGGCCGTGCAGGCCGACACCGTGAATGGTCACGCGGCCGTGGTGCGGGCCTTCGATGACCACGCCCATGTCGCGAAACGCCTGCAAGGTCGCCAGGGCGTCTTCGCCCTCGAGGAAGCCTTCGACTTCGGTGACGCCTTCGGCCAGCGAGCCGAGCATGATCGAACGGTGGGAAATCGATTTGTCACCCGGTACGCGAATCCGACCGGACAGGCGGCCACCAGGTTGAGCCAGGAAGATCAGATCGTTGGAATTCATAGCGTCCACATAGGCCCTGCGGGCCAGGATTTTACTGAAATGCTCGCGGGCAACCCGGGCGCGCGTGAAAACGCCCAACAATTGGTGCCCATCCCCTGCATCGACCGCGTCGCGCAAGGCGTCGAGGTCGCTGCGAAATGTATCGAGTGTGCGCAGGACAGCCTCGCGGTTGGCGAGGAAGATGTCGTGCCACATCACCGGGTCGCTTCCGGCGATTCTTGTGAAATCGCGAAAACCACCGGCAGCGTAACGGAAGATCTCCAGATTTTCATTGCGCTTGGCCAACGAATCGACCAGACCAAAGGCCAGCAGGTGCGGTAGATGACTGGTCGCGGCAAGCACTTCGTCGTGACGCTCGACCTGCATGTGCTCGACATCGGCGCCCAGCTCGCGCCACAGGCGATCGACCAGCGCCAGCGCGGCAGGATCGGTCTGCTCAAGCGGCGTCAGGATCACCTTGTGCCGACGGAACAGCTCGGCATTCGAGGCTTCCACCCCGCTCTGCTCGGAACCGGCAATCGGGTGGCCCGGCACGAACCGCGCCGGCATGCCGCCGAACGCTTCGGTCGCCGCGCGCACCACATTGCCCTTGGCGCTGCCGACATCCGTGAGGATCGCCTGCCCCAGATCCATTACAGCCAGACGTGCGAGCAGTTTTTCCATCGCCAGAATCGGCACCGCCAGCTGAATCACATCAGCGCCGACGCAGGCTGCCGCCAAGTCGTCTTCACAGCGATCGACGACCCCCAACTCGACCGCGAGCTTGCGCGATTGCGGATCCAGATCGACGCCGACCACTTCACGGCACAGGCCGCTTTCACGCAAGCCTTTGGCAAACGAACCACCGATCAATCCCAGACCGACCACCACAAGGCGATCGATCATAGGTGCAGCAGGTTGCAGCGCAGTGACATCAACCACGAGCCAGAACCTTGCGCAGCGCCTCGAGGAAACGGCTGTTTTCCGCTGGCAGACCAATGGTCACCCGCAGGTGGTTCGGCATGCCGTAATTGGCCACCGGACGCACGATCACGCCTTCGCGCAGCAAGCCCTGGAAAACCGGCGCCGCGACCTGGCCGAGATCGACGCAAATGAAGTTGCCTTTGGACTCGATCCAGCCCAGATCCAGCTCACGGAAACCAGCCTGCAACTGCTGCATGCCTGCTTCGTTGAGCTGACGGCTCTGCGCCAGATACTCATCGTCCTTCAATGCTGCACAAGCTGCGGCGAGGGCGAGGCTGTTGACGTTGAACGGCTGGCGAACGCGGTTCAGCACATCTGCCACCACAGGCGTCGACAAGCCGTAACCGACGCGCAGCGCTGCCAGGCCATAGGCTTTGGAGAACGTGCGCGACACCAGCAGGTTTGGATAAGCCGCAAGAAAGTCGAGGCCGTCCGGCAAGTCGCTGCCTTCGGCGTATTCGATGTAAGCCTCATCTAGCACTACCAGCACGTGCTCGGGAACGTCCTGCAGGAACTCGTCCAGCGCTTCTGCGCCGAACCAGGTGCCGGTCGGGTTGTTCGGGTTGGCAATGAACACCACGCGGGTGTTGGCATCGATGGCCGCAAGCATCGCTGGCAGATCATGTCCCCAATCCTTGGCCGGCACGACTTTGGCTTGTGCACCGACCGCTTGGGTGGCAATCGGATATACGGCGAAAGCGTGCTCGCTGAACACCGCATTCAGGCCCGGTGCCAGATAGGCACGGGCAACCAGCTCAAGAATATCGTTAGAGCCATTGCCCAGGGTGACCTGATTCAGCTCGACGCGGCACTGCTCGGCGAGCAGCGATTTCAGGGCGAAACCGTTGCCGTCCGGGTAACGAGTCAGCTCGGCCAGCTCTTCGCGAATCGCCGCCAAGGCTTTCGGGCTGGCGCCCAGCGGGTTTTCATTGCTCGCCAGTTTGACGATTTTTGCCGGATCCAGATCCAGCTCGCGCGCCAGTTCGTCCACAGGCTTGCCCGGAACGTACGGCGAAAGTTGTTGCACGCCCGGCTGTGCCAGAGCGAGGAAGTTGCCACTCATTTGCTACCGCCCCTTAGAGAACTGCTTTCGGGTAGGAACCCAGCACTTTGAGTGCTACTGCTTCCTGACTGATCTTTTCCAGCACACCTTTGATCAACGGATCACGGTGGTGGCCGACGAAGTCGATGAAGAACACGTAGGTCCATTTGCCGCTGCGCGACGGACGGGTTTCGATGCGGGTCAGGTCGATGCCATTGTCATGGAACGGCACCAGCAGCTCATGGAGCGCGCCGGGCTTGTTGCTCATCGACACAATGATCGAGGTCTTGTCGTCGCCGGTCGGCGGCACTTCCTGATTACCGATCATCAAAAAGCGCGTGGAGTTGTCCGGACGGTCTTCGATCTTCTCGGCCAGGCGCGTCAGGCCGTACAGCCCCGCTGCCATGTCGCCGGCGATCGCCGCGGAATTCCACTCACCCTTGACCCGCTTGGCCGCTTCGGCGTTGCTCGACACCGCGACGCGCTCGACATTCGGGTAATGCGCGTCCAGCCACTTGCGGCACTGGGCCAGCGACTGCGCATGGGAATAGATGCGGCTGATGCTGTCGGTCTTGGTGTTTTCGCCGACCAGCAGATGATGGTGGATGCGCAGCTCGACTTCGCCGCAGATCACCATGTCGTGCTCGAGGAAGCTGTCCAGCGTGTGGTTGACCGCGCCTTCAGTGGAGTTTTCCACCGGCACCACGCCGAAATTCACCGCACCGGCGGCGACTTCACGGAACACTTCGTCGATCGCCGCCATTGGCTTGCTGATCACTGCGTGACCGAAGTGCTTCATCGCCGCCGCTTGGGTGAAAGTGCCCTCAGGGCCCAGATACGCCACTTTCAGCGGCTGCTCCAGCGCCAGGCACGAGGACATGATTTCGCGAAACAGCCGCGCCATCTCTTCGTTGCCCAGCGGCCCCTGATTGCGCTCCATCACGCGCTTGAGCACCTGAGCTTCGCGCTCGGGACGATAGAACACCGGCACTTCGCCTTCGGCCAGCGAGGCCATCTTCACGCGGGCGACTTCCTGGGCGCAACGCGCACGCTCACTGATCAGCTCGAGGACTTTGGTGTCCAGAGCGTCGATGCGAACGCGCAGTGCCTTGAGTTCTTGCTCGGACATCAGCCGTGTTCCTTCTCGAATTCCGCCATGTAAGCCACCAGCGCGTTGACCGCAGTGATGTCGACAGCGTTGTAGATGGAGGCGCGCATGCCGCCCACCGAGCGGTGGCCCTTGAGGTTGAGCAGACCGCGCTCGTCGGCACCGGCGAGGAACGGCTTGTCCAGACGATCATCAGCCAGACGGAACGGCACGTTCATCCACGAGCGATCCGATTTGTTGATCGGGTTGCTGTAGAGGCCGCTGGCATCGATGAAGTCGTACAGAGTGCGTTGCTTGACGTCATTGAGCCTGGCGATCGCTTCGACGCCGCCCTGCTCTTTCAGCCACTGGAACACCAGACCGGACAGGTACCAGGCCAGGGTCGGCGGGGTGTTGTACATCGAGCCGTTGTCGGCCGCGACCTTGTAGTCGAGCATGGTCGGGCACAGCGAGCGGGCCTTGCCGAGCAGGTCTTCGCGGATGATGTTGACGAGGATGCCGCTCGGGCCGATGTTCTTCTGTGCGCCGGCGTAGATCATGCCGAAACGCGAGATGTCGACCGGACGCGAGAGAATGTCCGAGGACATGTCGGCCACCAGCGGCACGTCACCGGTTTGCGGGATCCACTGGAATTCCAGACCGCCGATGGTTTCGTTCGGCGCGTAGTGAACGTACGCGGCGTCTTTCGACAGATTCCACTCGTTCTGGCCGGGAATGGCGAAATAGTCGTAAGGCTTGGCGGTGGCGGCAACGTTGACGTGACCGTAGCGCGAGGCTTCTTCGATGGCTTTCTGCGACCAGATACCGGTGTCGATGTAGTCGGCCGAACCACCTTCGGGCAGCAGGTTCAGCGGGATCTGTGCGAACTGCTGGCTGGCGCCGCCCTGCAGGAACAACACTTTGTAGTTCGACGGGATATTCAGCAGGTCACGCAGATCCTGCTCGGCCTGGGTGGCAATGGACACGAACTCATCGCTGCGATGGCTCATTTCCATGACCGACAGACCCTTGCCGTGCCAATCAAGGAGTTCACCCTGGGCGCGCTGCAGGACAGCTTCAGGCAGCGCCGCAGGACCGGCGCAGAAGTTATAGGCTCGCTTGCTCACATCCAATCTCGCTCTGATTTGATATCACGCATTAAATCGTATCGACCGTCGACACTGGAACGGCGATAAACCGCTTTCCAGTGTAGGAGTGAGCCTGCTCGCGATAGCGGTGTGTCAGATAAACATTCGCTGACTGAAACACCGCTATCGCGAGCAGGCTCACTCCTACAGGGGATCTCCTTGCCTGACGATATTTCATACCGGACAAATAACAAGGGGGCGAATTCTCATCCGCCCCCTCGTTTGTCCGCTTATTCCTGCGGTTCTTCGTCAGCTGCGGCGTCGAGTTGCTGGTCTTCACCTGCCTCGTCGATGCCGACGCTGCCTGCGAATTCCTCGCCCTCTTCACCTTCGAGCTCTTCGCCTTCGACTTCCGAAGGCTCCTGGACCCGCTCCAGCCCGACCAGGGTTTCATCCTTGGCCAGCTTGATCAGCGTCACGCCCTGAGTGTTACGACCCAGGCTCGACACTTCGCCGACACGGGTACGCACCAGAGTGCCCTGATCGGAGATCAGCATGATTTCTTCACCGTCGAGCACCTGCACCGCGCCGACCAGACGGCCGTTACGCTCGTTGCTGACCATGGCGATCACGCCCTGGCCGCCACGCTTGTATTCAGGGAACTCGGTGATCGCGGTGCGCTTGCCATAACCACGCTCGGAAGCGGTGAGGATCTGGCTGCCTTCTTCCGGGATCAGCATGGAAATCAGCTTCTGCCCTTCCGGCAGACGCATACCGCGCACGCCGCGCGCGGTACGGCCCATGGCACGTACATCGGACTCTTTGAAGCGGGTGACCTTGCCGCCGTCGGAGAACAGCATCACTTCGCGCTGGCCATCGGTAATGGCCGCAGAGATCAGCACGTCGCCTTCGTCCAGCTCCAGCGCGATCAGACCGACGCTGCGCTGACGACTGAAGGATTCCAGCGGGGTCTTCTTCACGGTGCCGTTGGCGGTGGCCATGAAGATGTAGTGACCTTCGGTGTATTCCTCGACCGGCAGCATGGTGGTGATGTATTCACCGTCATCCAGCGGCAGCAGGTTGACCAGCGGACGACCACGGGCCGCGCGGGATGCTTCCGGAATTTCGTAGGTCTTGAGCCAGTACACCTTGCCCTTGCTGGAGAACAGCAGCAGCGTGGTGTGGCTGTTGGCGACCAGCAGGTGAGCGATGTAGTCCTCGTCCTTGACGCCGGTGGCCGACTTGCCTTTGCCGCCACGACGCTGAGCCTGGTACGCAGCCAGCGGCTGGGTCTTGGCGTAGCCACCGTGGGAAATGGTCACGACGCGCTCTTCTTCCGGGATCATGTCACCCAGGGTCAGGTCAAGACGGGCATCGAGAATTTCGGTGCGGCGCACGTCGCCGTATTCGGCGCGGATCACTTCCAGCTCTTCGCGGATCACTTCCATCAGGCGCACGGCGCTGTTGAGGATGCGGATCAGCTCGCCGATCTGGTTGAGGATCTCCTGGTACTCGGCCAGCAGCTTCTCGTGCTCCAGACCGGTCAGGCGGTGCAGACGCAGTTCGAGAATGGCTTGAGCCTGTTCTGGCGAAAGGAAGTACTTGCCTTCGCGCAGACCGTATTGCGGATCGAGGTTTTCCGGACGGCACGAATCGGCACCGGCACGTTCAACCATCGCCACCACCGCCGAGGATTCCCAAGGCGTGCTGATCAGCGCTTCCTTGGCTTCCGACGGCGTTGGCGAGGCCTTGATCAGGGCGATCACCGGGTCGATGTTCGACAGGGCAACGGCCTGGCCTTCGAGAATGTGC
Organism: Pseudomonas sp. FR229a; assembly: GCF_030209115.1. Lineage (NCBI taxonomy): Bacteria > Pseudomonadati > Pseudomonadota > Gammaproteobacteria > Pseudomonadales > Pseudomonadaceae > Pseudomonas > Pseudomonas sp. FR229a. The sequence continues at coordinate 133,471 of NZ_JARVSP010000012.1, forward strand.
CCGCGCTCGCGCGCCTTGCGCAGTTCGAACACGGTGCGGCGGGTGACCACTTCGCGACGGTGACGGACGAAGGCTTCCAGCAAATCCTTGAGATTGAGGATGCGCGGACGGCCGTCGATCAGCGCGACGATGTTGATACCGAACACCGATTGCAGCTGGGTCTGGGCGTAGAGGTTGTTGAGGATCACCTCAGGCACTTCGCCGCGACGCAGTTCGATCACGACGCGCATACCGTCCTTGTCGGACTCGTCACGCAGCTCGGTGATACCTTCGAGCTTCTTCTCCTTGACCAGTTCGGCGATTTTCTCGATCAGACGCGCCTTGTTCAACTGGTAAGGCAGTTCGGTGATGACGATCTGCTGACGGCCACCGACCTTGTCGATGTCTTCGATGATCGAGCGGGCACGCATGTAAATGCGCCCGCGACCGGTGCGATAGGCTTCGATGATGCCGGCGCGACCGTTGATGATCGCGGCAGTCGGGAAGTCCGGACCGGGGATGTATTGCATCAGCTCATCGACGGTCAGCTCGGGGTTGTCGATGAGGGCCAGGCAACCGTCGATGACTTCACCGAGGTTGTGCGGCGGAATGTTGGTCGCCATGCCCACGGCGATACCGCTGGAACCGTTGACCAGGAGGTTCGGTACGCGGGTCGGCATGACCGCCGGGATCAGTTCGGTGCCGTCGTAGTTCGGCACCCAGTCCACGGTTTCCTTGTGCAGGTCAGCCAGCAGCTCGTGCGCCAGCTTGGTCATGCGCACTTCGGTGTATCGCATGGCCGCGGCGTTGTCGCCGTCGACCGAACCGAAGTTGCCCTGGCCGTCGACCAGCAGGTAGCGCAGGGAGAAAGGCTGGGCCATACGAACGATGGTGTCGTACACGGCAGTGTCACCGTGCGGGTGATACTTACCGATCACGTCGCCGACGACACGGGCAGATTTCTTGTACGGCTTGTTGTAGTCGTTGCCCAGCTCGCTCATCGCGAACAGTACGCGACGGTGCACGGGCTTGAGGCCATCGCGCGCATCCGGCAGTGCACGGCCGACGATCACGCTCATTGCGTAGTCGAGGTAGGACTGTTTCAGCTCGTCTTCGATATTGACCGGGAGGATTTCTTTGGCCAGTTCGCCCATGAGAAGCCTGATTCCTTTTTCTGGTGAAACTTCGTCATATCCATGTGGGAGCAACGAAGCTCGTCGGGGCCGGCCGAGTGCCATGCGCCGACTTACGACAAATCAACATTGGATCGCGGATTTGCGCAGTAAAGACAGCTCCGTGGAGCCGCCTCGGAAAACGCCGGATGTTATCACAAAGGCCGCCACGCACCTATCCCCCAGATGCGCATGGAGCATAGTTAGTTGACCGATGACAGGCTTGAGGGGGACGAGAGAGGCTCAGAGCTTCGTTGAATGTGAAATCTCGGCCTGAATTGGAGGTGTTTATTGACTTTACCGGCCTCTTCGCGAGCAGGCTCGCTCCCACAATGGTCTGTGGCGATCACGAAACCTGTGGGAGCGAGCCTGCTCGCGAAGGGCTCAATGCAAGACCAGAGCCTGTCAATGCAGGCGCTTGCGGCACATCAGCTGGGCCATTTTCGCGGTGTCCGGCCGCTCGACGATGCCTTTTTCGGTGACGATCGCGTCGATCAGATCCGCCGGAGTGACATCGAACACCGGGTTGAACGCTTCAACGTCGGCACCGACGCGTTTGCCGCCAACTTCCAGCAGCTCGGCGCCATCACGCTCTTCGATCGGGATGTCATCGCCGCTGGCCAGATTCATGTCGATGGTCGAACTCGGCGCCACCACCATGAAGCGCACGCCGTGATGCATGGCGTTCACCGCCAGTTGATAAGTCCCGATCTTGTTCGCCACGTCGCCATTGGCGGTGATGCGATCAGCGCCGACGATCACCCAGGTCACGCCTTTGGTTTTCATGATGTGCGCGGCGGCGGAGTCGGCGTTCAGGGTCACCGGAATGCCTTCGTTGGCCAGCTCCCACGCGGTCAGCCGCGAGCCCTGCAGCCACGGTCGGGTTTCGTCGGCGTAGACGCGCTCGACCATGCCTTCTATATAAGCGGCGCGGATCACACCCAGCGCAGTACCGAACCCGCCGGTCGCCAGCGCGCCAGTGTTGCAGTGAGTCAGAATGGCCTGAGCGTTGCCCTGATGCTTGCGAATCAGATCGACGCCGAGTTGCGCCATGGTCAGGTTGGCTTCGCGGTCGCTTTGGTGAATGGCGATGGCTTCGGCCTCGAGCGCCGCCAGCGGATCGGCGTTGCTCTTCAACCGATCCAGGCGATCGTGCATGCGGCCCAGCGCCCAGAACAGATTGACCGCAGTCGGCCGCGAATCCGCCAGCAAAGCAAAATCCTCTTCCAGCGCCGCGTACCAGTCGCCACCCTCGGCAATCCGCGCCCGCGCCGCGAGGACGATGCCATAGGCCGCGCTGATGCCGATGGCCGGCGCGCCACGCACGACCATCGAGCGAATCGCCTCGGCCACGCCGGCGGCGCTGGTGTAAGCGATCCAGGTTTCCTCGAACGGCAAAATACGCTGATCCAGCAGGTGCAGCGCGCCATCACGCCAATCGATGGCCTTCACTTTCTCCGCAGCCAACAGTCGATCGCGCATCCCACACCCCGCACTCATGAACAAAAGCCGCCGATTATAGCGATCCCCCCGCGAAGACGCTCGGGTATACTTCGCCATCCTTTACAAAAGCACTGGAACCGACCCTCGATGCCGAAACCTGCCATTGCGCTCGACCTGTTATTGCTGCCGACCTGGCTGGTTCCCGTCGAACCTGCAGGCGTGGTGCTCAAGGAGCACGGCCTGGGCATCCGTGATGGTCGCATCGTATTTATCGGCCCGCGGGCTGAAGCATTGAAGTGTAACGCCACGCAGATCCGTGAACTGCCGGATATCTTGCTGGCGCCGGGGCTGATCAACGCCCACGGCCATGCGGCGATGACACTGTTCCGGGGCCTGGCCGACGATCTGCCGCTGATGACCTGGCTGGAAAATCACATCTGGCCGGCCGAAGGCAAATGGGTCGATGAAGACTTCGTCCGCGACGGCACCGATCTGGCGATCGCCGAGCAGATCAAGGGCGGCATCAGCTGTTTTTCGGACATGTATTTCTTCCCGAAAGTCGCCAGCGAGCGCGTGCACAACAGCGGCATCCGTGCGCAGATCGCCATTCCGATCCTCGATTTCCCGATCCCCGGTGCCAGCAGCGCCGACGAAGCCATTCGTCAGGGCGTCGAGTTGTTCGGCGACCTCAAGCATCACGAACGCATCAAGATCACTTTCGGCCCTCATGCACCCTACACCGTCGGCGATGAGAACCTCGAGAAAATCAGGGTGATCGCCGAGGAGCTGGACGCCTCGATCCACATGCACGTGCACGAAACCGCATTCGAGGTGCAGCAGGCCGTCGAGCAGACCGGCGAACGGCCACTGGCGCGCCTCGCGCGCCTTGGCCTGCTCGGCCCGCGCTTCCAGGCCGTGCACATGACCCAGATCAGCGATGACGACCTCGCCCTGCTGGTAGAAAGCAACAGCAGCGTGATCCACTGCCCGGAATCCAACCTCAAACTGGCCAGCGGCTTCTGCCCGGTCGAGCGTTTGTGGCAGGCTGGGGTCAATGTGGCTGTCGGCACCGATGGCGCGGCGAGCAACAATGATCTCGACCTGCTCGGGGAAACCCGCACTGCCGCCCTGCTGGCCAAAGCCGTCGCTGGCTCCGCCACCGCGCTGGATGCCCATCGCGCCTTGCGCATGGCCACGCTGAATGGCGCCCGTGCATTGGGCATCGAGACGCAGGTTGGCTCGCTGGAGATCGGCAAAGCCGCGGACATCGTCGCTTTCGATCTGTCCGGTCTGGCGCAGCAACCGGTGTACGACCCGGTGTCGCAGTTGATCTATGCCACCGGGCGCGATTGCGTGAAACACCTGTGGGTCGCCGGCAAACAACTGCTCGACGATCGGCGCCTGACCCGCATGGACGAACAACAGCTGGGCGAGACCGCCCGCCACTGGGGCCAGCGCATCAGCGGCCATACCGAATCGTAAACACCGCGGCGCAATATCCGCGGCTACAGCCCTTTTCAGGTTTTTCGAGGAATTGAACATGAGCAACGTCGACCACGCCGAAATCGCCAAATTCGAGGCCCTGGCCCATCGCTGGTGGGACCGCGAAAGCGAATTCAAGCCACTGCACGACATCAACCCGCTGCGGGTCAACTGGATCGACGAACGGGTCAACCTGGCCGGCAAGAAAGTCCTCGACGTCGGCTGCGGCGGCGGCATCCTCAGCGAAGCCATGGCCCAGCGCGGCGCCACGGTGATGGGCATCGATATGGGCGAAGCGCCGCTGGCGGTCGCGCAACTGCATCAGCTGGAATCCGGGGTCAGCGTCGAATACCGGCAGATCACCGCCGAAGCCCTCGCTGACGAGATGCCCGAGCAGTTCGATGTGGTCACCTGCCTGGAAATGCTCGAGCACGTGCCGGATCCGTCCTCAGTGATCCGCGCCTGCTTCCGCATGGTCAAGCCGGGCGGCCAGGTGTTCTTCTCGACCATCAACCGCAACCCGAAGGCGTATCTGTTCGCGATCATCGGCGCCGAATACATCATGAAGCTGCTGCCGCGCGGCACCCATGATTTCAAGAAATTCATTCGCCCGTCCGAGCTCGGCGCGTGGAGCCGCATGGCCGGCCTGACGGTCAAGGACATCATCGGTCTGACCTACAACCCGCTGACCAAGCACTACAAGCTGGCCAACGACGTTGACGTCAACTACATGATCCAGACCCTGCGCGAGGAATAAGCCGATGGCCATCAGAGCGGTACTTTTCGACATGGACGGCACCCTGCTCGACACCGCGCCGGACTTCATTGCCATCTGCCAGGCAATGCGCGCCGATCGCGGTTTGCCGCCGATCAACGACAAGCACATTCGCGATGAAATCTCCGGCGGCGCCAAGGCGATGGTCGCGGTGACGTTCTCGATGGACCCCGAATCGCCAGGCTTCGAGGAGCTGCGCCTGGAGTTTCTCGAGCGCTATCTGGTCGGCTGCGCAGTGCACAGCAGACTGTTCGACGGCATGAGCGAACTGCTCGCCGACATCGAAAAGGCCAATCTGATCTGGGGTGTGGTCACCAACAAACCGGTGCGCTTCGCCGAGCCGATCATGCAACGTCTGGGGCTGGCCGAGCGTTCGGCGCTGCTGATCTGCCCGGACCATGTGAAGAACAGCAAGCCGGACCCGGAGCCGTTGATCCTCGCCTGCAAGATGCTTGATCTGGATCCGTCGACCGTGCTGTTTATCGGCGATGATCTGCGCGATATCGAATCGGGCCGCGACGCCGGCACCAAGACCGCTGCGGTGACCTACGGCTACATTCACCCTGATGACAACCCGCGGCATTGGGGCGCGGACGTGGTCGTGGATCACCCGCTGGAGTTGCGCAAGGTGCTCGATAGCGCGCTTTGCAACTGCTGACCAAAATCAAAAGATCGCAGCCTTCGGCAGCTCCTACAGGAGAATGCATTCCCATGCAGGAGCTGCCGAAGGCTCGGGCCGCGTTCGGACGATCTTTTAAGGACTATGAGGTTTTTATGTTTGATTACACCGCTCGCCCCGAATTGCTCAAGGACCGGGTCATCCTCGTCACGGGTGCCGGTCGTGGCATTGGCGCGGCTGCGGCGAAGACCTATGCCGCACACGGCGCCACCGTGCTGCTGCTGGGCAAGACAGAGGCCAATCTGACCGAGGTCTACGACGAGATCGAAGCGGCCGGTCATCCGCAGCCGGCGGTGATCCCGTTCAACCTTGAGACTGCCCTGCCCCATCAGTACGATGAACTGGCAGCGATGATCGAAACCGAGTTCGGCCACCTCGACGGGCTGCTGCACAACGCCTCGATCATCGGCCCACGCACGCCGATCGAGCAACTGTCCGGCGAAAACTTCATGCGCGTCATGCAGGTCAACGTCAACGCGATGTTCATGCTGACCAGCACCTTGCTGCCGCTGCTCAAGCTGTCCCAGGATGCTTCGGTGGTGTTCACCTCCAGCAGCGTCGGGCGCAAGGGCCGTGCGTATTGGGGCGCCTACGGCGTGTCGAAATTCGCCACCGAAGGCCTGATGCAAACCCTGGCCGACGAAGTCGAAGGCGTGGCGCCGGTGCGCTCCAACAGCATCAACCCCGGCGGCACCCGCACCAGCATGCGTGCGCAGGCATACCCGGCGGAAAATCCGCTGAACAACCCGACGCCGGAAGAGATCATGCCGGTGTATCTGTACCTGATGGGTCCCGACAGCACAGGCGTCAATGGCCAGGCTTTCAACGCTCAATAACGCCATACGTCGCATTTGTTGCCGCGGCAGAATGCTGTCGCGGCAAACCATTGCCGCTCAGAAGCGTCACAAAGCCGCCAATTACCCAGCGCTAGACGCTGGCACCTTTCAGCAAGTCATTGATTCGAAAAGCTTTAAATAAAATCGAACCGAATGGCACGGGTTTCGCTCTAAATTCCCTCAAAACATGCCGTGTGATGGCCATGGGGCAACGCCGATTTCGATAGCTGACTGATCGTCCTGCGGCAGACTAAACTTACGCCAAACGTCCTACGGGACTGATGGATCAGTACGACGCGCAGCCCATAGCCGCTCTCACCCAGCCTGTAAGACAGACTTACTGCTTAGGGGCTCACGCCATATGAAATCTCCTTCCCAGACCCATGCAATTGACTTTGACAGTGCCAAATTGCAGCGCCTGGGCTTCGGTCAACTACCGGCGCTGATCGAGCGCCCGACCAGCCTGGCGCAATTGCGTCAGCAAATGAGCCTGCAACTGCAAACCAGCCTTGAGCCACAGCGCATCCTTGGCCTCTTTTTCCGCGAAATCCAGCGGCTGGTGCCGTTGGACGCGCTGAGCTACGTGCATAAGGCCAGTGATCTGCGCCTGGAGTTCGGCGCGCGCGGCCACCATTCGGTCAGCTACACCCTGAGCCACGAAGGCGAGCACATGGGCGAGCTGGTCTTCCGCCGCAATCAGCGTTTCAACGACAAGGAACAGGGCGACCTCGAGTCGCTGCTGTCCTGCCTGCTCTATCCGATGCGCAACGCCCTGCTCTATCGCGCCGCCACTCAAAGTGCCTTGCGCGACCCGTTGACCGGCGCCGGCAATCGCGTGGCGATGGAGCAGACCTTACAGCGCGAGATCGACATGTCGCGCCGCCATGTGCAGCCGCTGTCGGTGCTGATGCTCGACATCGACCACTTCAAACGGGTCAACGACGAACACGGCCACGGCGCCGGGGATGACGTGCTCAAGGCTATCGCAGCGTCGATCAAGGCGCAGCTGCGCAACGTCGACATGGTGTTCCGTTATGGCGGCGAGGAGTTTCTGATCCTGCTGTCCAACACCGGCCGTGAAGCGGCGGCGATGGTCGGCGAGCGTTTGCGCCAGGCGACGCAGTCGGAGGAATATTTCGCCGATGGCCAGTTGATCGAGATCACCGTGAGCCTGGGATGCTCGACGTTGTTGCCGGGCGAATCGGCGGACAGCTTGCTGCGCCGCGCGGACAGTGCGCTCTATGTCGCAAAGCGCGAGGGGCGTAACCGGCTGGCGATGGCCGGCTAGAAATCATTGTGGGAGCGAGCCTGCTCGCGAAGAGGGAGTGTCAGACAACGATTCGTTGAATGACCCACCGCTTTCGCGAGCAGGCTCGCTCCCACAGTTCTATCAGCTCTCGGTTACGGTCCTGCGCTCGCGGCCGACCAGCAACCGCTCCGACGTTTCAAGCTGCATGCACCGTTCGAGGAACAGGTACATGTAGTCGTAGCTCTTGCAGATCGCCTGCCGCAGCTCGGCCTGCAAAGCCTTGGTCGGGTTCAGGCCGGCCAGGGTGCAGATGATTTCCAGCGCTTCCCACGGGTGGGCATCATCGTACTGGGCGTGCATCTTCAACCACTTCATCGCGCGCTTGCGGTCCTCTTCCGGGAACGCCGCCGCATAGACCCCGGTCGAGCAGACCACCGCTGACCACTCCCCGGTCGCGCCCTCGATCGCATAGTTGGTCGCGGCGATCGCGACGATCAGCGAATCCGCCGAGCTGGTGTGCCAGCACCAGTGACTCAGGGCGTGCAGCTCCGGTGGCACTTGCTGAGCCTGGAGATCTTCGAGGCTGACGCCATGGGCGCGGCTCCAGTGCATCCAGTAGTCGGCGTGATTGAGTTCGACGCGGATGTTGCGCATCAGCCAGCGCCGCGCCATGTCCTCGCCGGGATGGCGGGCGAAGCGGGTCTTGGTGAGGTTCTGCGCCATGTACAAGGCAAACTGCTCGACCACCGGCCAGCCGCCGATCAGGTACTGGCGCATGGTTTTCGCGCTGAGTTTGTTGTCACGCATGCGCTGATAAAGTTCATGTTCGACAACCCGGCGCTTGCTCTCGCTGCAATCCTTGATGAGCTGTTGTGCCCAGGCAGGATAACTTGCAGCTTCCATGAGGGGTCCGGTTCGGTTGAATGTGTCGATCACTGTTCGGCTCCTTTTGAGTTGTGATGGCAAGGATCGGCGAGAGACTTCAACGGAACGTGCCAGGCGCTTTGAACAACAACGGCTGCGGTCTGGCAGGGCGACTTTGCAAACTGTCACAGGTAAACAACTGCGGACGCTCTATGACATAACCCTGAGCATAATCCACACCTATTTCAAGCAATGCCTGTTCGATCTGGTTAGTTTCAACAAACTCGGCAATTGTCTGCTTACCCATAACATGGCCGATGTGATTGATCACCTCGACCATTGCCCGATTAATCGGGTCGTCCAGCATGTCCTTTACGAAACTCCCGTCGATCTTCAGGAAGTCTACAGGCAAATGTTTCAAGTAAGCGAATGAAGACATTCCGGCACAAAAGTCATCCAGGGAAAAGTGACAACCTAAGCCTTTGAGTTCATTGATAAAACGAATTGCGCTGCCAAGATTGGCGATTGCACTGGTTTCAGTAATTTCAAAACAAATCATTTCAGGCGGTATAGCGTAGTTAACAAACTGTTCGCGCAGGAAGTGCAAAAACGCGTCATCTCCGATAGTAATGCCTGACAGATTAATCGCACACATCGCTAACGGAAGTTCATGTTCCTGCTCAATACACTGAGCAATTACCTTAAACACGTTCTGAACTACCCAGCGATCTAACTGGGTCATCAAACCATAGCGCTCTGCCGCCGGAATAAAGCTGTCCGGCAAAATCATCCGCCCCGACTCATCGTGCAGACGCAGGAGGATCTCGATGTGCCCGGCCTGACCGGGTTGCGGTTTGAGCGGCGCGATCTGTTGCGCATACAGGCAGAAGCGGTTTTCCTCCAGCGCCATGTGCAGCCGTTGCACCCAGGCCATTTCACCGAAGCGCATGGACAGTTCGGAATCGTCGGCGTGATAGACCTGCACGCGGTTGCGGCCCTTTTCCTTGGCCATGTAGCAGGCCATGTCCGCCGCCCGCAGCGAGGCCTCAAGGGTGGTCGGATTCTGCGCCACGTGGACCAGGCCGATACTGACCGTGGTCAGAAACGGCCGCCCTTTCCAGACAAAATGCAGGTTCTGCACGGTCTGGCGCAGGCTCTCGGCAATCTTCTCCGCCACCTCCGGCGGGCAGTTCTCCAGCAGGATGCCGAATTCGTCGCCGCCCAACCGCGCCAGCGTGTCGCCCTCGCGCAGGCCCGATTGCAGCAGCGTGCAGATATGCCGCAACAACTCATCGCCTGCCGCATGGCCGCAGGTGTCGTTGACCAGTTTGAACTGGTCCAGATCGAGGAACATCAGCGCATGCCGCCCGGGCTGGCGTGTCAGGTTGTGCAAGGCCTGTTCGAGGCGATATTCGAATTCGCGGCGGTTGGCCAGCCCGGTCAGCGCATCATGGGTCGCCTGCCACGACAGATTGGCGATGTACTGCCGCTCCTGGGTCATGTCGTGCAACACCAGCACGGTGCCGCTGACATTGCCGGCATTGCGGATCGGCGCACCGACCAGGGTCACCGACAACGTGCTGCCATCCAGACGCTGAATCAATTTGGAATGCTCGCTGCCGCCGCTGAGCTGACCGCTGAGAATGTGCTCGATCAAGGTCAGCCCTTCGGTCTGGGCATTCTCGTCGAGCAGGTTGAACAGCGCAGACAGCGGCAGGCCCGCCGCCTGCTCGGCCTTCCAGTGGGTCATGGCTTCGGCGGCCGGGTTCATGTAATCGATCGCGCCGTTGACGTCGGTGGTGATCACGCCATCGCCAATCGACTGCAAGGTGATATGCGCGCGATCCTTCTCCAGTTGCAGTGCCTGGGCAAACTCATGTCGTTGTTTGAGCAGTTTGTGCGTGCGCCACAGCGCCAGCACGATCAGACCCAGCGCGGTGGCCAGGTTGGTGAACAGCAAAATCCGCATGATCACCCGCGACCCTTCGCCCAAGGCATCGCTGAAAGCCCTGGCTGCCGGGGTCACGGCATCGTTGATGGCGAAGATCTGCACTTTCCAGCGCTGCACATCGCCGGGGCTGGCCTGGTTCCGGGCAATGCCCTGATGCATCTCCTGCGCGACTTCGTGCAGTCGGTCGAGATAGGCGTCGCCGACGGTCCAGCGCTCGATCGCCGTTTCGAGATAACTGAAGTGACGGAAATTGAGGTACAGCCAGATCAGGCTGGAAACGTCGTCGGGGTGATTACCACCCTTGAGTATCCCTTCGCGCGCGGCCTGCAGATCCGGCGGCTGACGATCCAGCGCCAGGCGCAATTCGTGCCCGCCTTGGGGCACGGCGATGGCCGTCAGGTACTTGCGGTAGATCGCCTCGTCACGGCTGTCGGCGTAGAGGTTCAAATAATAGATGGCGTCTTTCTGGCCCTTGGACCACAGGCTTTCTCCAGCCACGTAGCCACGCACGGCCGAAAGCACGTAAAGGCTCACGCCCCCGAGTAATGCCTGGAACACCACGACAGCAATAAAGGGCCAGACGATACCCAACAACCGTGGTGTTCCCAGAGTCTGCTTTTGCTTCATGAGAGTCCTTGCATGAGCACTGCCCGCTCGCCTTCCGGGCGAATTCGCTATGACGAGACTAGGTGGGGTTCTCGTTCAAGGCAAGGCGCGGCCTTACACCGCGCGCAGAACGTCTGACAGGTCGGCGAAGGTTTCGATCAGTGCTGTTGCAAGTTGCCGTAGAGCTTGGCGTACAGACCGCCGTCGGCGATCAGTTGGCGATGGTCGCCGTCCTCGGCGATCTGCCCGCCGTCGAACACCAGCACCCGGTCCGCCTGCTTAACCGCCGAAAGGCGATGGGCAATGATCAATGTGGTGCGACCGTTGAGAAATTTCGCCATCGCCTGATGCAGGTTGTACTCGGTGGCGGCGTCGAGGGCCGAGGTGGCTTCGTCGAGAATGACCACTTTCGGCTCGGCGAGGATCATCCGTGCGATCGCCAGACGTTGGCGCTGGCCGCCGGACAAACGCACGCCGGAACGACCGACGATGCTGTTGAGGCCATCTGGCAGCGCGCGGATGGTCGAGGCCATTTGCGCAATTTCCAGAGCCTGCCAGCAGGCTTCGTCGCTGCGAATCCGGCCCATGGTCAGGTTGGCGCGCACGCTGTCGTTGAACAGTGCCGGATGCTGCAGCACCACCGCGACGTTCTCGCGCACCGTCTCCAGACCGATTTCCTGCTGGGTCGAGCCGCCGAAGCGGATGGTCCCGGCCGCTGGCGTGTACAGGCCCAACAGCAGCTGCACCAAGGTACTCTTGCCGCCGCCGCTGGCGCCGACAATCGCAACTTTCTCGCCGGGCAGGATCGACAGGTTCATCTGATCCAGCACCAGCTCGTCGCCATAACCGAAGCTCAGGCCTTGCACCTCGATGCCGACGGTGTCGCGGCCCTTGAACGGATCGACGCCGCCGGGATACTGCGGCTCGTCGGCGCGCGCCAGCAGTTCATTGATCCGCGCCAGTGCGCCGCCCGCCGCGTAGTAGGCGTATTGCAGGTTAAGCAACTGTTCGACCGGGCCGATCATGAACCACAGGTAACTGAACACCGCGAGCATCTGGCCGATCGACAGGTCGGAAAACAGCACGGTGAGCATCGCTGCTGCGCGGAAGATGTCGATGCCGAACTGGAACAGCAAACCACTGGCGCGGTTCGAGGCGTCGGTTTTCCACTGCGAGTTGACCGCGTAGTTGCGCACTTCCTGCGCTCGCACCCCGAGACGCCCGAGGAAATAGCCCTGGCGGTTGCCGGCGCGCACTTCCTGAATCGCATCGAGGGTTTCACTCAGCGCCTGGGTGAAGCGCGAAGTGCTGTCGTTCTCCAGTTTCTTCAGATGTTTGACACGTTTGCCCAACTGCACCGTGGCGTAGATCACCAACGGGTTGAACAGCAGAATCAGCAGCGCCAGCTTCCAGTGCATCCACATCAGGATGCTGGCGGTGCCGACCAGGGTCAGCATGGCCACAAGGAAGCGGCTAAGGGTTTCGCCGACGAATTTATCCAGCGTGTCCAGATCGGTGACCAGATGCGTCGTCACCGTACCGCTGCCAAGGCTTTCGTATTCGCCGAGGGAGATACGCTTGAGCCGTTCGATCAGACGCACGCGAATCCGGTAGACGATGTCCTTGGCCAGCCGCGCGAACAGCCGCGACTGCAAAACACCAAAACACAGGGCGCTGCAACGCAGAGTCAGGGTCACCACCAGCATCAGGCCGATATAACCCGCCGCCTGCTGCCACATGCTCGGCAGGAAATGGTTCATGACTTTCAGTGCCGCATCGCCGTGGCCGAGCAGGACTTCGTCGACCAGCAATGGCAGCAGCAACGGAATCGGCACACTGCACAACGTCGCCAGCACAGCCACGCCGTTGGCGATCCACAGGGATTTCTTGTGATGCAATGCCAGACGCCGGACTTCGGCCCAGCTCAGCCGGTCGACACGCTCTACGGCTGGCGTGTCATCGGCCCGGTCAGACACAGGCCGCGCGCTCCAGCCAGCGGCCGAGCAATGGCGAAAGCTCGCTGAGCGGTTGATAGCCGTTGGTCAGCAGCGCCAGTTGACCGTTGCGCTCGGCGAGCAGGGTCGGGAATCCGGCGATGCCCAGATCCTGCACCCAGCTGAAATCGGCCTGGGTCGCCTTGTGCTGCTCGGCATGATCGAACAGCGCGGCGAATTCGATACGCGGCACACCGGCCTGCTCCGCCAGTTCGACCAGCACGCTGGCCTGAGTGACATCGCGACCTTCGGCATAGAACGCCTGCTGGATCAGCCCGACCAACGTCCACGCGCAATCCGGCGCCAGACTGCGCGCGGTGACGATGGCGCGACAGGCCGGTTCGGTGTCGTAGACAAATCCGTCAGGCAACGCGCCGTCGAATTTGAACGGCTGGCCGGTGGCCTCGGTGACCGCTTGCCAGTGCTCCAGAATGTAGCGTCGCGTGGTCGGCTCCAGCGCCGAACCGCTGCCGGTACGCAAACCGCCAACCACCAGATGCAGCTCGACCCCGGCTGCCTGCGCCTGCTCGACCAGTGCCTTGGCCACCGGAGCAAATCCCCAGCACCATGAACACATCGGATCCATCACATAGAGCAGGCGCGCAGACATGGTTAAGCCTCGGTGGATGCTTGCTTATAGTTGTAGCCGATCGGGTGCGGCTGGTTGCGCGCCTTGGCCAGTTCGATCTGCTTTTGCCGATCGATGGCGCTGCGCCGGGTCTTCTCGCTGAGCTTGTCCCAGCAATGCGGGCAACTGATGCCGGCGACGTAGTGCTCGGAGGCGCGATCCTCAACGCTGACCGGTGTGCGGCAGGCATGACATTGATCGTAGTCGCCTTCCGTCAGGTCGTGACGCACGGTCACGCGGTTGTCGAAGACGAAACAGTCGCCGTGCCACTTGGTTTCTTCCTGCGGCACCTCTTCGAGGTATTTCAGAATGCCGCCCTTGAGGTGGTAGACCTCTTCGAAACCTTCGCCGAGCATGTAGCTCGAGGCTTTTTCGCAGCGAATGCCGCCGGTGCAGAACATCGCGACCTTCTTGTGCACGGCCGGGTCGAAGTGTTCTTTGATGTAGTCGGGAAACTCGCGAAAACTGGTGGTTTTCGGATCGATGGCGCCTTCGAAGGTGCCGATCGACACTTCGTAATCGTTGCGCGTGTCGATCAGCAGCACTTCCGGGTCGCTGATCAGCGCATTCCAGTCCTGCGGCTCGACGTAGGTGCCGACCTTCTTGTTCGGGTCAACGCCTTCGACGCCGAGGGTGACGATCTCTTTCTTCAGCTTGACCTTGGTGCGGTAGAACGGCTGCTCGTCGCAGTAGGATTCCTTGTGGTCGATATCGACCATGCGCGGATCGTTCTTCAGCCAGGCGAGCAGACCATCGATACCCTCACGGCTGCCGGAAACCGTGCCGTTGATGCCTTCTTCGGCGATCAACAGGGTGCCTTTGATGCCGTTGTCGACCATCGCTTGCAGCAGTGGCTCGCGCAGGTCAACGTAATCTTCGAGGGTGACGAACTTGTACAGTGCCGCCACGACAATCGGTTGTGTCATGGGTATTTCTCCAGGTGGCTACCCTCGCAAAGGGTGAACCGGATTCAAAAAAAACGCGCCGGCTAAGCGGCGCGTTGCGGATTCTAGCAAAAAACACGGTCAATTGACGGTGCACTGATATCTCTGTGGCGAGGGAGCTTGTTCCCGCTTGGCTGCGCAGCAGTCATAAAACCAGCAAGCGCATTCCTTCAGCCCGTGCACCTTTGCAGCCTCGGGAGCGCTGCGCACTCCAGCGGGAGCAAGCTCCCTTGCCACAACAGCCCTCACTATCCTCAGTGTTTGCTACCGCCAGCACAGGTCGGCGACGCCGGGGCGCCATCGAGCTCTGCCCATTCCTGCGGGGTATAGGTGTGCAGCGCCAACGCATGGAACTCGCCCATCAGCTCGCCGAGCGTGCCGTAGACTTTCTGGTGACGCTTGACCCGGTTCAGGCCTTCGAACTGCGCGCTGACCACCACAGCCTTGTAGTGGGTCTGTAACCCGCGACTGTGCATGTGGCTTTCGTCCAGCACTTGCAGGTGCTCAGGCTGTAACAAAGCCAGCGTCGATTCGATGCGTTGTTGCATGGTCATCACGAACTCCGCTTACTTCTTCTTGGCCGGCGCAGCAGCGCCTTTCGGGTCCAGCTCTTTGGTCATGTCGTCGAGCAGCTTGTTGACCACAGGCACCGCGCTTTCGAGTTTGCCCTGGGTCATCTGCGCCGACTGCTGGGTCAGCTGCGGCATTTTTTCGAGGACTTTCTTGCCCAGTGGCGACTGGTAGAAAGCCACCAGATCCTTCAGCTCGGATTCGCTGAAGTTGCTGGTGTAGAGCTTGACCATGTCCGGCTTGAGCTTGTTCCAGCCGATGGCCTGGTCCAGCGCGGCGTTGGCCTTGGCCTGGTAGGTTTCGAGAACGGCTTTCTTCGACTCCGGCGCTTTGGTCTGTTCAAAGCGCTGGGCGAACATTTGCTGCACTTGCATGTACACCGGGGTACCCAGCTTGTCAGCGTGAGCCAGCGTCAGGAAAGCTTCGGCACTGGCGTTGTGGCTGGCGGTATCGGCAAGCACCTGGCCGCTGGCGCAAACCAGTGCAACCGCGGTACAGATGGCGCGAAGACGAGTCATCGAGTTTCCTTTAAGCAAAGCGAGGTCGAACCCCAAGGGCGACCATTCTGCGCCTAACAATCGCTGTGGCTCAACCCCCGCCCCTTGCCGCGCTTGATTGGCGGGGCTTTGCGGTCAACAATCGAGCCGATGGAACCACCCGGGCCGATGCCGGCCTAAATTGCGCCAACAGACCAACAGGAGTGTGCACGATGAGCCGTATCGAAACCGACAGCCTGGGCCAGATCGAAGTCCCGGACGACGCTTACTGGGGTGCTCAGACGCAACGCTCGCTGATCAACTTCGCCATTGGTCAGGAACGCATGCCGCTACCGGTGCTGCATGCCCTGGCGCTAATCAAGAAAGCCGCCGCGCGGGTCAACGACCGCAACGGCGATCTGCCCGCCGACATCGCCCGCCTGATCGAACAGGCCGCCGATGAAGTCCTCGCCGGTGAGCACGACGAGCAGTTTCCGCTGGTGGTCTGGCAGACCGGCAGCGGCACCCAGAGCAACATGAATGTCAACGAGGTGATCGCCGGCCGCGCCAATGAACTGGCCGGCAACCCGCGCGGCGGCAAGTCGCCGGTGCACCCGAACGATCACGTCAACCGCTCGCAAAGCTCCAACGACTGCTTCCCTACCGCCATGAGCATCGCCACCGCCAAAGCGGTGCAGGAACAGCTGCTGCCGGCGATTGCCGAGTTGTCCGGCGGCCTCGCTGAACTGGCGGCGCGCCATATGAAACTGGTGAAGACCGGGCGCACGCACATGATGGACGCGACGCCGATCACCTTCGGTCAGGAGCTGTCCGGGTTCATCGCGCAACTGGATTATGCCGAGCGCGCGATTCGTGCCGCATTGCCCGCGGTCTGCGAGCTGGCGCAGGGCGGCACTGCGGTGGGCACCGGGCTGAATTCGCCCCACGGCTTCGGTGAGGCGATTGCTGCCGAGCTCGCTGCGCTGTCCGGCTTGCCGTTCGTCACCGCGCCGAACAAATTTGCCGCGCTGGCCGGCCATGAGCCGCTGGTCACCCTGTCCGGTGCGCTGAAAACCCTCGCTGTGGCGCTGATGAAAATTGCCAACGACCTGCGTCTGCTTGGCTCGGGTCCGCGCGGGGGGTTCGCGGAAGTGAAGCTGCCGGCCAACGAACCGGGCAGCTCGATCATGCCCGGCAAGGTCAACCCGACCCAGTGCGAAGCGCTGTCGATGCTCGCCTGTCAGGTGCTCGGCAACGACGTGGCGATCGGTATTGCTGCGAGCCAGGGGCACTTGCAGTTGAACGTGTTCAAACCAGTGATCATCCACAACCTGCTGCAATCGATCCGCTTGCTCGGCGATGGCTGCAGCAACTTCCAGCAGCACTGCATCGCCGGACTCGAGCCGGATGCCGAGGCCATGGCCAAACATCTGGAGCGTGGGCTGATGCTGGTGACTGCACTGAACCCGCACATCGGTTATGACAAGTCGGCGGAGATCGCCAAGAAGGCCTACAGCGAAGGGCTGACCTTGCGTGAGGCGGCGCTGCAGCTGGGTTATCTGACCGATGAAGAGTTCGATGCGTGGGTGCGGCCGGAGAACATGATCGAAGCGGGCGCCAAGGGCTAGATCTGTAGCGTCTGTTAGTAAGTCATCGCGAGCAGGCTCACTCCTACAGGGGGTACGCATTTCAACTGTAGGAGTGAGCCTGCTCGCGATGAAGATGACGCGGTTTAACTGGCTGCCATCTTCAGCCGCCGCGCCCTGAGCCCGGCAATCAACGATGGCCCCAGCGCCACCAGCGCCGAACCCAGCACCACCAGCACCGCCCCGCCATAGCCCAGGGCATTGATCTGCTCGGCATGCACATACTCGGGCCAGATCCGCGCCGCAATGGCCACCGCAACAAACGTCACCAACGGCGTGATCGCCAGCGTCGCACTGACCCGCGACGCTTCCCAATGCGCCAGCGCTTCAGCGAATGCGCCGTAAGCGATCAAGGTATTCATGCAACACGCCAGCAACAGCCAGCCCTGCAGCGGGCTCAGCGCCAGCGCTTCCAGCGGATGCACCCACGGCGTCAGCAACAGCGCGCAGAACAGGTAGATCACCATCATCACCTGCAACGAATTCCACACCGTCAGCAATTGCTTCTGACCCAGCGCGTAAAAGGTCCAGACGGTCGACGCCAGCAACACCAACAGCACGCCAGCGGTGTAATCGGACAGCGAGGTCAGCAGTTCGGCCAGGCGCTGATTGAAGAACAGACCAAAGCCGATCAGCAGCACCAGCAAGCCGATGCCCTGGCCGATGCTGAAGCGTTCCCTGAACACGAACAGGCTGGCAATCAGCAACATGATCGGGCCCATTTGCACCACCAGTTGCGCGGTGCCGGGGCTGAGCAGGTTGAGGCCCATCAGGTACAGCACGTAATTGCCGACCAGCCCCAGCACGGCCATCAGCACCAACCAGCCGCCCTTGGGGCCGAGCACCTTGCGACTCGGCAGGCGTTTGACCGAGGCCAGATAGATGAACAGGCAGCCGCCGGACACCAACAGGCGAAACCAGGTCACCGTGACCGGGTCCATCACCAGCAGCACCTGTTTGAGCTTGATCGGCAGGATGCCCCACAGAAACGCGGTCAGCAGCGCCAGGAACAGTCCGTACACCCAGCGCCCCGATGAAATGTGCATGCGAACCCCAAAAGCCTGCTGACAAGAGCGGTCATTCTAGGCGCCCTGTCCCGTGCAACACAGGGACAGTTGCCGGCAGGCCGCGAATGAAACTGTGCAGGTCGCAGCAGTAAACCGCCACGCCGCCGTTGATCGGCCGGACAGGCGCGCCAAGTGCTTCAGGCATAAGCTGATTGCAGACTTTTCCACACATTGATCAGGGAGACCGACATGTACGCCATGCGCGCCGAGGACAGCGCCCCCGCCACCCGTTTTCGCAGCGACCGTGTGTGTCGGGTCAATGGCGAGCTGTATTTCAGCACCCGGGAAAATACCCTTGAGGGGCCGTTTGACAGTCAGGTGATTGAGCGGGAGATTCAGGCTTATATCGCGCGGATGCAGCGGCAGGATTCCAATCGGACAACCGGTTGATGCCATCGCGAGCAGGCTCACTCCTACATTTGGAACGCGTTCCCCTGTAGGAGTGAGCCTGCTCGCGATAGCGGTTGATCAATCAACACAATCTTCAGGATTTAGCGCACCGCCTCAAACAACCCGCTTGCCCCCATCCCGCCACCCACACACATGGTGACGATGCCGTAACGGAGATTGCGCCGCTGCAACTCGCGAACCAGATGCCCGACCTGGCGCGAGCCGGTCATGCCGAACGGGTGGCCGATGGAAATCGAGCCGCCATTGACGTTGTACTTCTCGTTGTCGATCTCCAGCCGATCGCGGCTGTACAGGCACTGCGAAGCGAACGCCTCGTTCAATTCCCACAGATCGATATCCGCCACTTGCAGGCCCTTGGCCTTGAGCAGTTTCGGCACCGAGAACACCGGGCCGATGCCCATTTCGTCCGGCTCGCAACCGGCCACAGTGAAACCGCGGAAAAACGCTTTGGGTTTGAGCCCCAGCTCCAGGGCTTTGTCCAGACTCATCACCAGCGTCATCGACGCACCGTCGGACAGCTGTGATGAATTGCCCGCCGTCACCGAACCGTCGTCGGCGAATACCGGCTTCAAACCGGCAAGGCTTTCGTAGGTCGTGTCCGGACGGTTGCAGTCGTCGCGCTCGACGACACCGTCGACAATCTGCACTTCACCGCTGGTCTTGTCTTCGACGCGGTATTTCACCGCCATCGGCACGATCTCGTCATCGAACAGGCCGGCTGCTTGCGCTTGCGCCGTACGCATCTGGCTTTGCAGCGCATAACGATCCTGCGCTTCGCGGCTGACGCCGTAACGGCGCGCCACCACTTCGGCGGTCTGGCCCATGGTGTAGTAGATGCCGGGAGTCTGCTGCTTGAGCAGAGGGTTGATCAGGTGATCGGTGTTGACGCTTTTCAGGGTCAGGCTGATCGACTCGACGCCGCCGGCAACGATGATCTCGCTGCAACCGGAGGCGATCTGGTTGGCGGCGATCGCAATCGCCTGCAGGCCCGACGAGCAGAAGCGGTTGAGGGTCATGCCGGCGGTGCCGGTGCCCAATCGCGAGAGCACCGCGACGTTGCGGCCGATGTTGTAGCCCTGCGCGCCTTCGTTGGAGCCGGCGCCAACGATGCAATCCTCGACGCTCGCCGGGTCGATATCGTTGCGTGTCAGCAGCGCATTGACGCAGTGGGCCGCCATGTCATCGGGGCGGGTCTGGTTGAACTTGCCGCGAAAGGATTTGGCCAGGCCGGTCCGCACGCTGTCGACGATCACCACTTCACGCATGGCATACCTCATTGTTGTTGTCGGTTGAGAGTGGACCTGAGCATAAGTCCACCTTCTTGCCGACCGCGAGGATCATTCACCCGGCGTATGCGCGGCCATCGTCTCAGTCCTTGTGCTTCCGGGCCTTCTTGTCGGACTTCTCGAACGCGTCTTCCAGCGCGCGGTTGATGGTGCGCAGGACTTTCACCCGTGCCCAGCGCTTGTCGTTGGCCTCGACCAGGGTCCACGGCGCGATCTCGGTGCTGGTGCGATCGACCATGTCACCGACTGCTCCACGATAGGCGTCCCACTTCTCCCGATTGCGCCAGTCGTCTTCAGTGATCTTGAAACGCTTGAAGGAAATCTCTTCGCGCTCCTGAAAGCGCTCCATCTGGGTGTCCTTGTCGATGGCCAGCCAGAACTTGACGACGATGACCCCGGCGTCGGTCAGCTGCTCCTCGAAATCATTGATCTCGCCATAGGCGCGCAACCAGTCGGCCTGGGTGCAGAAGCCTTCGACGCGCTCGACCAGCACCCGCCCATACCACGAGCGGTCGAACACGGTGAATTTGCCCCGTGCCGGAATGTGTCGCCAGAACCGCCACAGGTACGGTTGCGCGCGCTCTTCTTCGGTCGGCGCGGCAATCGGCACGATGCTGTACTGACGCGGGTCGAGCGCCGCCGCCACCCGCCGGATCGCGCCGCCCTTGCCGGCCGCATCGTTGCCTTCGAACACCGCAATCAGCGCATGGCGACGCATGCGTTTATCGCGCATCAGCCCGGACAGGCGCGCTTGCTCGCTGATCAGTTGTTCTTCGTAGTCTTTCTTGTCCAGACGCTGTGTCAGGTCGAGGCTGTCAAGCAGGTTCAACTGATCGACCGGCGCCCCCAACGGCGCGGCGCTCACCTCACGCGGATTGACCTCGGCACGTTTGAGCGCACTTTGCAGTCCTTCAAGGAGAATCTTGCCCACCGCCAGGCTGCGGTAGTTGGCGTCGGCGCCTTCAATGATGTGCCACGGCGCATAGTCGCGGCTGGTGCGGCGCAACACGCGCTCGCCGTATTTGACGAACTTGTCGTAGGTCTGCGATTGCTGCCAGTCCAGCGGACTGATGCGCCAGCTGTGCAGCGGGTCGTCGGCCAGTGATTTGAGCCGCGCTTTCATCTGCTTTTTGGACAGGTGAAACCAGAACTTGAAGATCAGCGCACCTTCATCGCAGAGCATCTTTTCCAGACGCTCGGCGCCGGCAATCGCCTGATCCAGACGGGGATCCTTGAACAACCCATGAACCCTGCCCTGCAGCATCTGGCTGTACCAGTTGCCGAAGAACACCCCCATCCGCCCCTTGGCCGGCAGCATCCGCCAGTAGCGCCAGGCCGGTGGCCGCGCGAGTTCTTCATCGGTTTGCTGGTCGAAGGTGCGCACTTCGATCAGGCGCGGGTCCATCCATTCATTGAGCAGTTTGACCGTCTCGCCCTTGCCCGCCCCTTCGATGCCGTTGATCAGGATGATCACCGGGAAGCGCTTCTGCTGCTGCAACTCGAACTGCGCTTCCAGCAAGGCTTCACGCAGCGCAGGGACCGCCGCCTCATAAGTGTCTTTGTCGATGGCGTGACCGATTTCAGCGGATTCAAACATGGGACGGCTCCTTCCAGGGTTCAGCAAGACTAGCGGATTGGGCACGGGCGCGGCGCAGAAATTCCCTGTGTTCAACGATTGTCCCCGAGCGGTCGATGCTGGACCTTGCGCTGGATCAGGCAGCCCTCGCGCGATCGGCTAGAATGGCCGCCTTGTGTTTGCCGAGCCTGCCATGAAAGCCGAAATGCCCCACGCCCAACTCGACTGGGATGACCACGGACGCCCACGTTCGCGGGTGTTCGATGACGTGTATTTTTCCGACCAGTCGGGGCTGGAGGAAACCCGTTACGTGTTCCTCGAACAGAACCGCCTGGCCGAGCGTTTCGCTGCGCTGCCGGCCAATGGGCGCCTGGTCATTGGCGAAACCGGCTTCGGCACCGGGTTGAATTTTCTCTGTGCCTGGCAGCTGTTCGAGCAACACGCAGTGGCGGGCGCGCGCCTGCATTTTGTCAGCGTCGAGAAGTACCCGCTGGCGCCTGCGGACCTGCACCGAGCCTTGGCCTTGTGGCCGGAGCTCAAGCCGTTGGCCGATCAGTTACTCAAGCACTACGTAGCGATTCATCCAGGCTTTCAGCGCATCACGCTGGCCGGAGGTCGGGTGACGCTGACCTTGCTGATTGGCGAGGCACTGGAGCAACTGCCGCAACTCGATGCGCAGATCGACGCGTGGTTTCTCGACGGTTTCGCCCCGGCGAAAAACCCCGACATGTGGACGGCTGAACTGTTCGTCGAACTGGCGCGTCTGGCCGCGCCGGGCTCGACCATCAGCACCTTTACCAGCACCGGTTGGGTGCGACGCTTGCTCAATGCTGCCGGGTTCAAGATGAAACGCACGCCGGGCATTGGCCACAAATGGGAAATCCTGCGTGGCGAGTTTCTCGGCTGGCCCGCCGAGGTGGCGGCGCCAGTGCCGGCAAAACCCTGGTTTGCCCGCCCTGCTCCGTTGCGCGGCGAACGCCGGGCGTTGGTGATCGGCGCCGGTCTCGCCGGCTGCGCAACGGCGTCGAGCCTGGCGGCACGCGGCTGGCACGTGAGTCTGCTGGAGCGTCATGCTGAGGTGGCGCAAGAAGCCTCGGGCAATCCGCAAGGCGTGCTCTATCTGAAGCTGTCCGCCCATGGCACCGCGTTGTCGCAGTTGATTGTCAGCGGCTTCGGTTACACCCGGCGACTGCTCGAAACGCTGCAGCGCGGTACTGACTGGGATGACTGCGGCGTGCTGCAATTGGCGTTCAATGCCAAGGAAGCCGAACGTCATGGGCAACTGGCGACGGCGTTTCCCGAAGATCTTCTGCAATGGCTGGAACAGCCTGAAGCCCAGGCGCGTGCCGGTGTAGGCGTGGCCCATGGCGGTTTGTTCTATCCCGAGGGCGGTTGGGTGCATCCGCCGGCGCTGTGTCAGGCCCAGGCGATGCACGTCAACATCGAACTGCTCAGCCATCACCATGCCCTGGAGCTGCGCAAGGTCGCTGACCAGTGGCAAGCCTTCGACGGCGAACGCCTGCTCGCCAGTGCAGCGGTTGTGGTACTGGCCGGAGCCGCAGACATCAAACGCTTCGCCCAGAGCGCCGAATTGCCGCTCAAGCGCATTCGCGGACAGATCACGCGTCTGGCTGAAACCGCAGAAAGTCATGCCTTGGCGACGGTGGTGTGCGCCGAAGGCTACGTCGCCCCGGCGCGTCTGGGCGAGCACACCCTGGGCGCCAGTTTCGACTTCAACAGCGACGATCTGACGCCCACGACCGCCGAGCATCAAGGCAATCTGGCAATGCTCGAAGAGATCTCCAGCGATCTGCTGGCACGTCTGAACATCAGCGAGCAGCCGCTTGAGCACCTTGAGGGCCGCGCCGCCTTCCGCTGCACCAGCCCGGACTACCTGCCGATCGTCGGCCCGCTCGCCGATCGCGCAGCCTTTGTCCAGACCTACGCGGCCCTGAGCAAGGATGCCCGGCAAGTGCCAGACGCGCCCTGCCCATGGCTCGACGGACTCTACGTCAACAGCGGCCACGGTTCTCGCGGACTGATCACCGCGCCGCTGTCCGGCGAACTGCTTGCCGCGTGGCTGGACAACGAGCCGCTGCCGTTGCCACGCAGCGTGGCCGAAGCCTGCCATCCCAACCGTTTCGCATTACGGCAGTTGATTCGCGGCAAGTGAACCTCACGTATCGGGCATCGCGCAGAGGCCGAGGTCCATCAAGCGGATCGATTCTTCGGTCAGGCGCTTGATCACGGCCTCTTGCGCCTGTTCCTTCTCAAGTTTGAGGGCATCCGCCTGACTCACATAGTCGGCACTGAGCAGTGTGTCCGCCTGCTCATCCAGCGCGCTCATTCGCGGGGCGAACGATTCATCGATCAGCGAAAATTTGCGTGTAAACGTACGCTTCAGGTAGTCGCGCCAGAATGTTTGCGCCTGGATGAATTTCAGCCACTGAGGCGAGAGTTCGGCGGTCGTGATGCGGTTTTTTGCGGTTTCCAGATCCGTTGCAGTGACGCCGCTCTGCGCATTGAACAGCATGCTTTGCGGCTGGCCGGGCAGCTCCAGCGCTTTGGCCAGCCCGACGCGATACGCCAGATTGACCTCCAACGGATCCGACTTCACAGCCTTGACGGCATGTTCGCGGGCAATCGCGTTCAACCGATCCAGCCGGAACAGGCCGCGCCCCAGATTGAGCAGCGGTTTGGCCGTGACTCTGCCGCCTGCCCCCTTGGTGACCTGATCAACTTCAACGGCGACTTCCAGGTGACTGAAATTGAGCGCCGCGCTGTCAATGCAGTTGATCGGGTTGGCGGCCAGATCGAGCAACTGATCGCACAGAGCACCGTCAGCCTCCGCCGCCTTCAACACTCTCCAGACCCGTCGCTGCATGTCTGCGCTGCCCTTGGTGGCGTCGGCCGTGTCGCCCAGTTGCGCAAGTAAATGAAACAGGCCTTCGGCGCGGGTATCGTCACGAAATGCCGCCCAGATTCGCGCCTGCTCGGCCGAGTCCGCAGCGGACGTTCTGGTCAACCATAACGATCGCGCGGTTTGCTCGTTGAGGCGGGGAATGTCATCGGCGGAATAGCCCATTCCGATACCGAAATTTTCGCGATAGTCATCCAGATGCGTTTTGCTTGTTTCGTTGAAGGGATTCAGCCCCAGGTCGAGCACGCCGGTGAATCGTCGATTTTTTTCAAACAGCCAGTCGGGCAGTTCCCTGATCTGGTTTTTGCTCAGATCCATCCATTCAATGTGCGCAGCATTGTTGAGGCCTTCGGGCAATTCCGTGATGCCTGTCTCGCGCAGCGTCAATCGACGCAGGTCGGTCATCTGACTGACATCAGGGGTAGCGCCCAACGGATTGCTGTCCAGATTCAGATACCGCACCGCCCGCAGCCGATTCAGTTTCGCCAGTGTCTGCTCGGTCAACTTCAGCTTATTGCCCGGCAGACTCAACCGTTTGAGCCTGGGCATATACGAGAGCACTTCAGGGAGCCGGGTGATTTTATTGTTGTCCAGTTCCAGCGACTCGAGCTGTTTGAAGGATTTGAGGAAGTACACGATATCGTCATCCTGCTCCATGTTTCTCATCGACAGGTGCTGGATATGGGCAAAGCTCAAACCCGTTGGCAGGGTCGGCAGTTTACCGACCCGCATGCCGTCCAGATTGAGGGCGCAGACCCGGTCGCCCTGCTCATCATTGATCCAATTGAATCGACGAAAGCCCTCCTCGATCAGCTCAGCGGCCATTTTGCGGCTGTGTCGCGCCTCTGCCCGATCACCGCCCATGGCCGCCAGGGCAACGCCATCCTCACTCCAGGTAAACAGCGCATCGCGCAGGGTTTTCACGTCCTCGCGCAAGGCTTTGACCCGGGTTGCGCGGCTCAGCGAATCGTCGCCCAGTTCATCGAGCAATTGGCCGGCCTGGGTGTCGTCCAGGCGTGGAAACAGTTTGCGCACTTTGCGCAGCAGCTTGCGGGAATGAGCTGTCGCGGGGACCTGATCGCCTTGCACACAGGCCGGCTCGACAGCCGACGGTTCAATGCTGTCGCCGAGCAATTTCCGCGCAGTGACCTCGCGTTCGTCGAGGGCAACATTGAGCAGCTTTTTGCGTAACTGTTGCGTACTGACCTGTCCGGCGTCGGCAAATCCGAGCGCTGCCCGCTGACGTGACGGCAGCGCCTTGAGGATGGCCATGTATAACGCGCCGGGGCCGGATTTCACCTTGCCCAGGGATTTCCTGTCGCCGCCAAAGGCTTCATAGCCCTCAGTGGACTTCACCAGATAGCCGGTATTGTCGGAGGTCGCCGACGCATCGCCGACCTCTTCGAGCAACGGTCCGGTCAAGGCCTTGTCGCGTACCTGCAGACGCAGTTGAGTGTCCCATCCGCTGAGGCGCGGCAGCAATTTCACGGCCAGCTTGTCTGTGTCGGCATTGGCCAGTCGCGACCAGTGCAACCCGCTCAGCGCCCGGTCAAGCCGCACCTCGGCCACACCGGCCCGAACCCGCTGCCCCAGGCGCAATGGCACGCGCCCGGTCGAACGCAGGTGCAGGCGCTCGACACTCGGAGCGCGGTCAATCAGCCTTTGGCCAAGGCGCGCCGGAATGTCGGCGAAGACCTTGCGCAATTTGTCCAGATCCTGCGCGTCACTGTGGTCGTAGCGCTTGTACATCCGCTCGAACGCCGCGCGGTAATCCGCCTTGAGCGCAGCAGCCAGTTTTTTCGCCAGCGCAGAAGCCTGGGTGGTTTTCGCGACTTGGCCGCCGAGCATGGCCTCGACTTCATGCGGGTAAAGGCCATCGATCACGGTTTGCAGCAAGCGTCCGAGTGCCAACTGGCCTTGAGTGACCGGCACTTCCAGGGTTTCGTCGAGCGTGCTGTTGGCAGGATAAGTGGTGTCGACGTCACCTTCATGACCGGCGACCTTGATGTAGCGGTCAGTCGGCCAGCCCGGCAGTTGCGTCAAGGCATGCATCTGTTCCTCGACAGGTTGCCCGGAGTGAAACTCGCCATTGGCCAGCTCCGTCGTCAGCTCCCGCAGCTGCCGCCCGATGCGCACGCGCTCGACGGTATCGCGCAGGCGTACCGGCAACTTCAGATTGTCATTGAACGTGTCGAGCAGCGCCTGCTGCGAGGTGTCGCTCAGCCGGCGCAGCATGTCCAGATCACTGTCGGCAAACTCGCTCAACTGCGGATCGATGCGCTTGAGCGTGTAGGCGGAACTGCCCCATTCTTCGGGCTCCTCGGCAGGGAGCCGCCAGCCGCCCTCGACGTGGCGGATCAGTTCGGGGGCATAGGCTTGTGCGCGGCCGGCGTGTTCCAGGCGCCAGCGCTGGGTGTCGGTATCAAAGTTGCCGGCCAACAGGCGGTGCTCGAGGCGGCCGATGGTCTTGCTGCCAATCTGGTAGAACTCCTTGGAGCCGGCATCGATGGTGAATCCGGCCGGCAGAGAATGCTCGTACGGGCTCAAATCAGCCTTCCACAGGCGTGGCTTGCCGGCCTGACCGAGAATGGCGGTGAACTGCGCGAAGAACTGCGGATGCGCGCGCAGCAGCTTTGTGCCCAGGGTGCCCAGCGCTTTCTGACCGCCGGCAAAGACGCCCATCAATGCGACGTTCTCGACCACACTGAGCAGATGTGACAGCGCTTGTTGATGATCACCGCGACGCCAGTCCTCGAGGCCTTCATACACTTCACCGAGCAATTGCCCGACCGCGACGCCCATCATCAATTGCCCCAGGACCGGCACGAACAGCCCGGCCACCGACGCCACGCTCACCCCGCGCTGAACGAAATCCAACAGACGTTTCTGCCGCGCCGCTTCATCGATATCAGCCGTCGGCACCGCCAGTTTGCGCGCGTCGATCTGCAGCTTGCCGACATGGCTCTGCACCATGAAATCGAAGAGCGGCACGTTGATCGGCCACTGTTCGACCAACCCCAGATCAGGTTTTTCGGCAAGCGATTTGAAGAAGTCGGCCTTGTCATCTTCATCGAGGCTGCCGGCGAAATACCGCTGATATTCGGTGCTCTTGAGTTGTTGCGCGAGGTAGCGCTTGAACGCGTTGAAACTCGGATATTCATACACCGCTCGCTCGGGCTCGCCGGGCATGTACACCATGCATCCGTCCTCAGGGTGTTGCTGCACGGAGCGTTTGGAAAACACGACCACGCCCCACACGCAACTGTCGAGAATTTTGATGCCCTGCATGATCATCGGGTCTTTGCCGTAGCGCAGGTTTTGCGCCGACGCCACGCCCTCGGCCACCATCAGATCCTGCAGCATGCGCAGGCCTGCCGTAGTGATATCGCCCTTGAGCGCGGCCAGATGGGCGTCCAGTTCCAGCAGCGATTGCTTCAATGCGGCGATATCGCGGGTCATGGCACTGGTCGCGACGACTTTGCCGCTGTCATCACGCAGACCGAACACTTGCTGCAGATGCTCCTGGTACTTCTTGCCCAGATCCAGCTTGCGGCAAAACGCTGCGAACGCTGCCGGCGTCAGATCTTTCACGCCAGCGGGCGCACTTTTGATGCGCACCAGACTGCCGGCGGGGAAACCGTCGGCCAGTTCCTCGTCTTCGGTGAAATTCTGCATGGCTGCTTGCAACAGGGTCTGGGTTGCGTGTCTGACCAGGTCGATACCGGCCTGATCCGTCGCCGTCGCATCGCAGCCGCAATCGACGCCCGGCAGACTGAGCACATCCTCGCCTGCGTCATAGACCGCTGGCCATTTCGCGCTCAGCGCCGCGTCGAGTTCGCTGATGCAGAAGCTGTGCAAAGGTTTGAGCCGGGTCAATTGCTTATCGACCTTGAGTTGCAGGGTGTGCAGCTCACGATTGATTTCGTCCAGCTTGACCAGCGTGGCCGTGGACGCCTTGAGCAAATACGCCGGCAAGCGTTTTTCCAGGACTTCAGCGGTGTCGAGGTCGCCTGTAGCGTCGTACAGGGTGCTCAGGACCGAGGCCTGAATCGGTGGATTTGTCTTGTCTTGGGTGGGCATGGCAATAGTCCTTTATTGCGATTTGAACCCTCGACCCTAGCGGTGCCGGACGGCCAATAACAGTCCAAATTCCTGGGCCGAATCCGCGCAGATCAACCGTGTTTTTGTATGGAAAAAATAGCCCTGCACCACCCGCGCGGAACGTCGACGCCCAGCGGGGGCTTATGCACAAAAAGTGTAAAGGCACGCATGCAAATCCGGCGCTCGATCCGCGCTGATAGCGTGACGACAGGAGGCAGCGCGGCCGACTTATAACTTATCGATCTAAAACTCCACATACCGAGACAGGTCAGTTTCTGAGTACCCGCACTTTCCGCGTGGTACGGCTTGACCTTCCCCAACGGAAAAACCGGTAAGGACTTTATGTGCGGATTAGCTGGCGAGTTACGTTTTGATCAACAACCTGCAGACCTTGCAGCGATCGAGAGAATCACCCATCACCTGGCCCCTCGCGGCCCTGACGCGTGGGGCTTCCATGCCCAAGGGCCGATTGCCCTGGGCCATCGACGCCTGAAAATCATGGACCTGTCGGACGGCTCGGCGCAGCCGATGATCGACAGCCAGTTGGGCCTGTCCGTGGCCTTCAACGGCGCGATCTACAACTTCCCGGAATTGCGCGAAGAGCTCGAAGCGCTGGGTTATGCCTTCTATTCCGGTGGCGACACCGAAGTGCTGCTCAAGGGTTATCACGCCTGGGGCGAGGCGCTGCTGCCGAAACTCAACGGCATGTTCGCCTTTGCCATTTGGGAGCGCGATGCCCAGCGCCTGTTCATCGCTCGTGACCGTCTCGGCGTGAAGCCGTTGTACCTGTCGCGCACCGGCCAGCGCTTGCGCTTTGCCTCGGCACTGCCAGCCCTGCTCAAGGGCGGCGATATCAACCCGATCCTCGATCCGGTGGCGCTCAACCACTACCTGAATTTCCACGCAGTCGTGCCTGCGCCGCGCACATTGCTGGCCGGCATCGAAAAACTGCCGCCGGCCACCTGGATGCGCGTTGAAGCCGATGGCCGCACCGAACAGAAGACCTGGTGGACCCTGCCCTACGGCCCGCATGAGGACGAGAAAAACCTCAACCTCGAAGACTGGGTCGATCGCGTTCTCGACAGCACCCGCGAAGCGGTGGCAATTCGTCAGCGTGCGGCGGTTGATGTCGGTGTGTTGCTCTCGGGCGGTGTCGATTCGAGCATGCTCGTCGGCCTGTTGCGCGAAGTCGGTGTAGAGAATCTCTCGACCTTCTCCATCGGGTTTCAGGACGCCGGCGGCGAACGCGGCGACGAATTCCAGTACTCGGACCTGATCGCCAAGCACTACGGCACCCGCCACCACCAATTGCGCATCGACGAGAAAGAAATCATCGAGCAACTGCCCGCCGCGTTCCGCGCGATGAGCGAGCCGATGGTCAGCCACGACTGCATTGCCTTCTACCTGTTGTCCCGGGAAGTGGCCAAGCACTGCAAAGTGGTGCAGAGCGGTCAGGGTGCCGACGAGTTATTTGCCGGCTATCACTGGTATCCGCAAGTCGACGGCGCGGCCGATCCTTACGCGGCTTACCGCGATGCGTTTTTCGACCGCAGCTATGACGACTATGCCGCAACCGTGCAGCCGAAATGGCTGGTCGATCACGACGCAGCAGGCGACTTCGTCAAAGAGCATTTTGCCCAGCCTGGCGCTGATGCCGCGGTGGACAAAGCCTTGCGTCTGGACAGCACGGTGATGCTGGTCGATGACCCGGTCAAACGCGTCGACAACATGACCATGGCCTGGGGCCTGGAAGCGCGCACACCGTTCCTCGACTATCGACTGGTCGAACTGTCGGCCCGCGTGCCCGGCAAATTCAAGCTCCCCGATGGCGGCAAACAAGTGCTCAAGGAAGCCGCGCGTCGGGTCATTCCAAGCGAAGTGATCGACCGCAAGAAAGGCTATTTCCCGGTGCCGGGCCTCAAGCATTTGCAGGGCGACACGCTCAATTGGGTGCGCGAACTGCTGCTGGATCCGAGCCAGGATCGCGGCCTGTTCAACCCGACCATGCTCGACAAGCTTTTGACTGATCCACAAGGCCAGCTGACCCCGTTGCGCGGTTCGAAATTGTGGCAACTGGCGGCCCTGAACCTGTGGCTCAGTGAACAAGGAATCTGATTGATGAAACCCCATGCCACGTCCATCAACCAACGTCTGTTGCGTGGTCAGGCCCCTTCGTATGAACGTTTGCAGGCGCGCTTGGCCGAAGACGGCAGCGAACCTGCCACCGCCCCGATTGCCGTGCATTGCGGTTGGGGCAGGCTGCTGATCGGTCACACCTTTCCCGACCCGGCGTCACTGGCGCAGGAACTGCTCAACGAGCAGCCCGGCGAGCGCGACATCGCCCTGTACGTCGCCGCACCGCAGCAGATTCTCGGCCTCGAGCCGACTCAGCTGTTTCTCGATCCATCCGACACCCTGCGCCTGTGGTTCAGCGATTATCGTCAGGCGACACGGGTGTTTCGCGGCTTCCGCATTCGTCGTGCGCAGAGCGAAACCGACTGGCAGGGCATCAACCGTTTGTATCAGGCGCGCGGCATGTTGCCGATCGATCCGGAGCTGCTGACCCCGCATCATCAGGGCGGCCCGGTGTACTGGCTGGCGGAAGACGAGGACAGCGGCGCGGTGATCGGCAGTGTCATGGGTCTCAATCATGAAAAAGCCTTCAACGACCCGGAACACGGCAGCAGCCTTTGGTGCCTGGCGGTCGATCCGCATTGCTCGCGTCCGGGCGTCGGTGAAGTGCTGGTGCGGCACCTGGTCGAGCACTTCATGAGCCGCGGCCTGGCTTATCTCGACCTCTCGGTACTGCATGACAACCGTCAGGCGAAAAGCCTTTACGCCAAACTGGGCTTCCGCAACCTGCCGACCTTCGCCATCAAGCGCAAGAACGGTATCAACCAGCCGCTGTTTCTCGGTCCGGGGCCGGAGGCGAATTTCAATCCTTACGCACGGATCATTGTCGAAGAAGCGCATCGGCGCGGTATCGATGTGCAAGTGGATGACGCCGACGCCGGGCTGTTTACCCTCAGCCATGGCGGCCGCCGCGTGCGCTGCCGCGAGTCGCTGAGTGACCTGACCAGCGCGATCAGCATGACCCTGTGCCAAGACAAAAGTCTGACCCATAAAGTGCTGAAGGCCGCAGGCCTGAAACTGCCGGCCCAGCAATTGGCGGGGAATGCCGACGATAATCTGGCCTTTCTCGATGAACACCAACGGGTGGTGGTAAAGCCTCTCGACGGCGAACAGGGCCACGGCGTGGCTGTGGATCTGCGCACCATTGAAGAAGTGCAGAAGGCCATCGAAACCGCCAAGCAGTTCGACAGTCGCGTGCTGCTGGAAAGCTTCCACGAAGGCCTTGATCTACGGATTGTGGTGATCGGTTTCGAAGTGGTTGCGGCAGCGATACGCCGTCCGGCGGAAGTGGTTGGCGATGGTCAGCATTCGATCGGTGCGCTGATCGAAGCGCAAAGCCGCCGCCGGCAAGCGGCCACCAGTGGCGAAAGCAAGATTCCGCTGGACCACGAAACCCAACGCACGCTGCACGCTGCCGGTTATGACTACAGCAGCATTCTGCCGGCCGGCGAGCATCTGTTCGTGCGGCGCACGGCCAATCTGCACACCGGCGGGACGCTGGAAGACGTGACGGCGATTCTTCATCCGACCCTGGTGGACGCGGCGGTGCGTGCGGCGCGAGCGCTGGACATTCCGATGGTCGGCCTCGATCTCATGGTGCCGGCGGCGGATCAGCCCGAGTACGTTTTCATCGAAGCCAACGAACGTGCCGGCCTGGCCAACCATGAACCGCAGCCGACGGCGGAGCGCTTTGTCGATCTGTTGTTTCCGCACAGTCAGCCGGCTGCCTCTTGAACCTTCATTGTTCCGGCTGACGCCTTCGCGAGCAGGCTCGCTCCCACATTTGGAATGCGTTTCCCCGTGGGAGCGAGCCTGCTCGCGAAGAGGCCCGAACGTCATCACAAATTTCTCTCATCGAAACCATCGGTGTGCTCAACCCATCAGGAGTTTCCATGACCATGACCACACAAATCCCTGAACCGGATCTGGCTTACCTACAAAAAGTCCTGCTGGAAATGCTCGCCATTCCCAGTCCCACCGGCTTCACCGACACGATCGTGCGCTACGTTGCCGAACGTCTTGAAGAGCTGGGCATTCCGTTCGAAATGACCCGGCGCGGCACCATTCGCGCGACGTTGAAAGGCAAAAAGAGCAGCCCTGACCGCGCCGTGTCTGCGCACCTGGACACCATCGGTGCCGCCGTCCGTGCGGTGAAAGACAACGGTCGCCTGACCCTCGCCCCGGTCGGTTGCTGGTCGAGCCGCTTTGCCGAGGGCAGCCGGGTCAGCCTGTTTACCGACACTGGTGTGATTCGCGGCAGCGTGCTGCCGCTAATGGCTTCCGGGCATGCGTTCAATACTCAGGTCGATGAAATGCCGATCAGTTGGGATCACGTCGAACTGCGTCTGGATGCCTACTGCACGACCAAGGCCGATTGCGAATCCCTGGGCATTCATGTCGGTGACGTGGTGGCGTTCGACCCGCTGCCGGAGTTCACCGAAAGCGGCCATATCAGCGCGCGCCACCTCGACGACAAGGCCGGCGTTGCCGCACTGCTCGCCGCACTGAAGGCGATTGTCGACAGCGGCCAGGAACTGAACATCGATTGTCATCCGCTGTTCACCATCACCGAGGAAACCGGCAGCGGCGCGGCGGCGGCATTGCCATGGGACGTCAGCGAATTTGTCGGCATCGACATTGCGCCGGTCGCGCCGGGCCAGCATTCCAGCGAACATGCAGTGAGCGTGGCGATGCAGGATTCCGGTGGCCCGTATGACTATCACTTGTCACGGCATCTGTTGCGTCTGGCCGATGAACACGAACTGCCGGTGCGCCGCGACATGTTCCGCTATTACTTCAGCGATGCGCACTCGGCGGTCACCGCCGGCCACGACATCCGCACCGCCCTGCTCGCTTTCGGCTGCGACGCCACGCATGGTTACGAACGCACGCACATCGACAGCCTGGCGGCGCTCAGTCGTTTGCTCGGCGCGTACATTCTGAGCCCGCCGGTCTTCGCCAGCGATGCGGCGCCGGCCAATGCCTCCCTGGACCGCTTCAGCCACCAGATCGAGCATGACACGCAGATGGAAAGCGAGACCCGCGTGCCGCCGGTGGACAGTCTGGTTGGGCAGCGTTCCGACAGTTAAGACTGGTTGCCTGAAACATCGCTATCGCGAGCAGGCTCACTCCTACATTGGGAATGCGTTCCCCTGTAAGAGTGAGCCTGCTCGCGATGGCGCCGGTCGAGGCACTACAAAAACTGGCAGGTAAAACCCAATCCCCGTAGCATCCCGACATTGATTTGACCGAGGTGCCCATGCTCATTCCCCACGACGCGCTTGAAGTCGACACTCTCACCCGCCTGATCGAGGATTTCGTCACCCGCGATGGTACCGACAACGGCGATGACACCCCGCTGGAAACCCGCGTACTGCGCGTGCGCCAGGCATTGACCAAAGGTCAGGCGCTGATCGTGTTCGACCCGGAAAGCGAACAGTGCCAGTTGATGCTCAAGCACGACGTACCCAAGCATCTGTTCGACTGAAACCGTCAGCCAGCCTTCGCTGCGGCCTCCTTGCGCTTGATCCGGTCATAGACCTCGGCGCGGTGCACATGGACTTTCTTCGGCGCCTCGACGCCGAAGCGCACGCTGGAGCCATTCACCGACAGAACACGCAGGGTGATGTCGTCACCGATTGAAATCAACTCACCGACCACACGGCTGAGTACAAGCATGGGATTCATCCTTCAGGACTGGCAAACCCTGAAGATGCGCGGCTTACAGCGGCTCCACAATGCATGACGAGCAAATCAGTCTTGCCCTACAGCCTCCCACGCCCGCAGCCGTCAGACGCTTCGCACAAAGGAATCAGGCGGCGGAAAAGCGCGGCCCCAACAGAATCACACTCGCACCGACCACGCACAGCGCCATGCCGATCCAGTCCGAGCCCAGCGGGCGCACCCGTTCGACGACCGCGAGCCAGCCGATCGAAGCGACGATGTAGATCCCGCCATACGCGGCATAGGCGCGCCCGGCGTAGGCCGCTTCAACACGGGTGAGCAACAGTGCGAACAGGGTCAGGCTGAGTAGCGCGGGAATCACCCACAACGCACTTTTGCCCTGGCGCAGCCACAAATAGAAAGCAAAACAGCCGGCGATCTCAAACAGCGCCGCCAGGAAGAACCACAGGTAATTGAGCATGGAATGCGTCTCGACAGGGTGACCATGGCGGCCACCCTAACCACGCGGCGGGCAACGAACAAGATCACGCGTTGTTTTGTCGGGCCTTGGCGCGCATTTTCTCCGCCATCGAAGTCATCTCGTTGTAGAGCAGTTGCGGATTTTTCTGTTTCAGCGCCCAGGCCATGCGCCCTTGTTCGTGGGGCAGGATCATGAACTCGCCGGCGGCGACTTGCTGATAAATGTATTCCGCAATATCGGCCGCACTGATCGGCGAACTTTCCAGCAACTTGCCGACCTGCGCTTTCATTGCCGGGGTCGGGCCGCGGAAGGAATCGAGCAAGTTGGTCTGGAAGAACGATGGGCAGACCACGTGCACCGCCACTTCCTGCTGCGCCAGTTCGATCAGCAGACTTTCCGACAATGCCACCACACCCGCCTTGGCGACGTTGTAGTTGCTCATCGCCGGACCTTGCATCAGCGCGGCCATGGAAGCGATGTTGATGATCTTGCCCTTGCTCTGTTCCAGCAGCGGCAGGAACGCCTTGCAGCCTTTGACCACGCCCATCAGGTTGATCGCGATCTGCCAGTCCCAGTCTTCCAGGGACAGTTCGCTGAAGAACCCACCCGAGGCGACTCCGGCATTGTTGACGATGATGTCGATGCCGCCGAACTTCTCTTCACAGGCTTGGGCGAACGCGGTGAGCTGGCTGTAATCACGCACATCGCAGCGCTGGATGAAACCGTCGCCGCCCGCCTCGCGCACCAGTTTGAGGGTCTCCTGCAGGCCGGATTCACTGACATCGGACAAGGCCAGCCGCCAGCCTTCACGGGCCCAGCGCAGCGCGATTTCGCGACCCAGGCCGGAGCCTGCACCAGTGATCATCATGCGATTTTGCATAGCGGACAGCCTTGTTGTTCCGGGAGAGATGCGCCGAGTGTAGCGAAGGAACTGCGTCGGCCCACGCTCCATCCAGTTGCTGAATGGAGGATCAAAAGATTGCAGCCCCCGCCAACTTCGCCATCCAATCCTGTAGGAGCTGACGATTGCAACGAGGCTGAGTTTTTTTCGCTGGAAAGGAAATAACAGAGCAATCCAAATACATTAAAAAAACATTGAATTTTTTTTCATTCGCGCAAGTCCGAACATGTAAGCCGGCTGGAATTTAGTTGCTATCCAGCTGCCCACTGAGCGTCAAGACTCTTCCAGACTCTGAACAAGGAAATCACCCATGGGCACAATTCTAATCATCATCCTGATCCTGTTGCTGATCGGTGGTCTGCCGGTCTTCCCGCACTCCAGAAGTTGGGGTTATGGCCCGTCGGGCATTATCGGCGTGGTGTTGGTCGTGCTGCTGGTGCTGTTGTTACTCGGCAAGATATGACGATTTGAAGCTGTAAAAAAAGAGGCCCTTTTTCAAGGGCCTCTTTTTTATTGCGTGGACTTCAACGAGTCATCAATCCGGCTTGCCGTGAATCACACCGGCGGTGTTATCGAGCAGGCTTTTGGTCGCGGTTTGCAGGAACGCCTCGAGTTTGAGTTTGAGTTCGGCAGTACGCGGCGCATTTGGCACAACTTCGGCGTGCGGAGTGGCACCGAGCTGGTATTGCCAGATTTTCGGGCCCATGTCCTTGTCGCGCGGCAGCACCAGAATCTGGTCAGCGGTGACGATGGCGGTGGTCTGCTCGCTGCCCGATGGCTTGATCACACCGAAACCGGTGTCGCCCTCCGGCAGGTTGAGCAGGTCACGGCCCCAGCACTGGTGACGCACTTCACCACCGAGACGGCCCATGATGGTCGGCACGATGTCGATCTGCGTGCCCACGGTGTGGTCACGGGCACCGAACTTCTGCTGAATGCCCGGGGCGATCATCAGCATCGGCACGTTGAAGCGGCCCAGATCCATTTCAGTGATCTGGCGCTCGTTGCCGAAGCCGTGGTCGCCGACGATGACGAACAGGGTTTCGTTGAAGTACTTCTCTTTGCGCGCCTTCTCGAAGAACTGGCCGAGCGCCCAGTCGGAGTAACGCATGGCGGTCAGGTGTTCGTTGAGGCTGCCACGGTCAGTCACGCGCTCGACCGGCAACGGTGTCGGCAAGGCGTACGGCGTGTGGTTGGACAGGGTTTGCAGCAGGGCGTAGAACGGCTTGCCGTTTTCCCGCGCCTTGAGCTCCTGCAGGCCACGATCGAACATGTCCTGGTCGGACACGCCCCAGGTCGGATCGGAGAACACCGGATTGACGAAGTCGTTACGGCCAACGAAGTTGGTCATGCCCTGGTTGCTGAAGAATCCCGACTGGTTGTCCCAGGCGAAGTCGCCGTTGTAGACGTACACGTCGTCGTAGTCGCGGGCACTGAGCACCTGCGGCAGGCCGGACAGCTTGTGGCTGCCTTCCGGGGTCTGCATCAGGTATTCGAAGCCGGGCAGGTTCGGGAAGCAGGCCATGGTCGCAAACATGCCCTGGTGGGTGTGCGTACCGTTGGAGAAGAAACGGTCGAACAGCAGGCCTTCCTTGGACAGCTTGTCCAGGTAAGGCGTGATGTTACCCGGAGCACCCAGGGCGCCAACCGAGTGACCGGCCATGCTTTCCATCAGGATCACGACAACATTCTTGATCGGCAGGGTCTTGTCGGCTGGCGGCATGTAATCGCGGCGCACGGCGGCAATATCGGCGTCGACCAGTTTGTCGTCAGGCATCAGCAGCATGTCACGCACGATTTTCTGCGCCTGTTCCTGCGGCAGCGTGGCTTTCCAGATGTTGTCGCGATCTTCGCCCATGCGCGACTTGGCGGCCTCGATCAGCGACAGCGTGGCGTTGAGACCGAGCTGGTTGGCGAAGTTGGAATCAGTGGTGTACACGTCACCCCAGCGCATTGGCGGGCCTTGACGCAGGGTGCCACGGGCGGCAACCACGCAGATCAGCAGGCAGACCACAAACACCGCCAGGCGGGTGTACCACGGCGCAACCTGACGGGAGCTGACGCTGCCGCCGCTGAACGGCCCGCGCGGGCGGGTGGCGCGGTCGGCGCCTTTGAATGCCAGGGTAAGAATGACCGTGCCGATGACCCACGCCAGCAGGTAGCGCACCACCGGGAAACCGTACCAGAGCATGCTCATCACGGTTTTCGGATCTTCTCTCACGTATTGGAACACCAGACCGTTGAGGCGCTGGTGAAACTCGCGGTAGAAGTCCATCTCCATCAGGCCGAGGAACAGCGCGATGCTCGAAGCGATGGTCAGCCACAGGCGAAAGAAGCCGCGCGCGGCCATGGCCCGGGCGCTGAACAGCGCCAGCACCAGCGGAATGCACAGGTACACCACAAGGCGCAGGTCGAAACGCAGACCGTTGACGAACGCTTCGAGGAAGGTCGCGGCCGGGGTGTCGAGGATCATCTCGCGGTTGTAGACCAGCAGCGCCAGGCGCAGCGCGGAAAACATGACCATCATGACCAGTGCGCACAGCAGCGTGTAGGCCAGATGCGATTTGACGGTCGGTTGCAGCAGGCGAGCAGAAGATCGCTGCTGATTCAGGGCGTCCGGGTTTGCCATGTCGTTTTAGGACCCATTGGAAGTTGAAGTTGCAAAAATACAGCGGCGCCAGGCCCTCTATTGGTCATTCCAGACCCCGGGGCGTGCGCGGTGCGCAAATGTTGCACGATCGTTCACACCATTGCCATTGATTACTGCCCTGCTCTTCGAGACTTTCATTCAAAGGGCTGACAGCGCTGTAGCAGGCAACAAGTGCGGGCGAATTGTCTTGAAGGCTTTGTGAAAATTTCGTGCAACGCATATCTGGAAATACAATTTAGAGACAAAACAAAACGCCCCGAACCGGTCGGGGCGTTTTGCTTAGAGCGCGAAGATTATTTCTCGGCGCGTTCTTTCAGCGCTTTCAGCGTATTGAATGGCGCATCGACGACGAACTTGTTGGCAACCATCGCCGGTACGCTGCCACCTGGCTCGGTGTGTACTTGATAGGTCACTTCGACCTGATCGCCTTTAGGCACGAACTTCCAGAAGCCTTTGACTTGCTGAACCCGTACGAAGCCTTTTTCTTCCGGCAGATAGGTCGGAACGCCTTCAAGATTCCGCGTCAGGCTGCCATCGGCACCTTCAACAGTGGTGATCTTCAACACCGAATCACGCGGGGTCACCGGCCATGGTGTATTGAATTGCGAATAGGTCCAGCTCAGATCGCCTTCATGCTTGAGCAGTTTCTGGCTCTTGCACTCGTGAATCCAGGCGCAGGCGCCGGAGACGTCTTCCTGCAAGGCGCGCAGTTTGGCGATGGTGGTCTTCATCAGCGCGACGCCCTGATAGGACTTGTAGTCCGAACCGGGTATTTCACTCAGGGAAACCTTGATACCGTCTTCGTTCTTGGCGACTTTCCAGTCTTCCGCCTGGGCGAACGAAGTAGCAAGTACGGCAGTCAGACCACACAACACAGCGATACGATGCAGCGAACCCATAGTGTTATTCCTTATTGTTGAAGTTCCGTTGGTGAACACATCACGCCGCCGTCATCTGCTCCCACCAGCCGATCAATCTGATCGCTTCTTCCGAGCTGCTGCCGCAGACCTCGACATCCGCAGCGAAACCCGAGCACACAGGCGGACGTTCCGGACGGCCGAAAATGCTGCACAGGTTATCGACAGACAGTTGCACGCAACGTTCGCCGGCGGGCTTGCCTTGGGGCATGCCGGGGATCGGTGAACTGATGGAGGGGGCAATGCAGCAAGCGCCACAGCCTTCGCGGCATTTCATGACCTACAGATCCTCGGGACGGGCGATGTGTAAAGAGACGGGGAACAGAGTAACCGCTAAAACGGCTGTTTCAAATTGCTGGAAGCGGGTTTTCAACGATAAGTAAAAGTGACCGGGCAGTCTCCGACGAAGCGTCTGGTCTGCGCATCACAGATGACCCGTTCTATTGTTTGAATTCAAAATCCAGCGCGGCGCCTTCCACATCGCGTCGCGCTTCATTGCGCAGTTGCAACTGCATTTCGTTGCTGAGCAAGCGGCCGTTGAGCTGGAAACCGGCGTCCTTCTCACCGAACATCTGCGGCAGGATCGCCTCGCGCTTGGGCAGCTCCACCGTGCCCTTGGGCTTCAACTCTTCAACCATATCCTTGGGCAGGCTGAGATCGAGTTTTGCCGGCGGCAATTTGGTCTTCGCCACTTCGCTGGCGGATTTCGATTTCGAGGCAACCGGGCGGCGCTTCTTCACTGTGGCGTTTTTTTTGGCCTGGGCTTTTTTTGCTGGAGCCGCGGTTTTCACGGTTTTGTTCGTCGTACTCGTCGCTGCCGGTTTTTCCTGGGCTGCGGCCGCCATGACACCCGGCGCCTGACCGATCATCAGCCAACCCAACAATACCCACGCGGCAGGAACAATGGCTTTCATGGACCCAACGAACTAACGGCAGAGGGCCACATGCTCGCCTGTTGTGCGTCACATGACAAGCATCACCTGCCCCCTCGTTCAGAAACCGCCAGCGGTTTCCTGACACAGTTGCGTCGCCAGCAGACCCAGCGTCATCAGTGCCCGTTCCGCCTCGCGATTCCACGGAATGCCGCAATTGAGGCGGATACAGTGGTTGAACTGCTCGGTGTTACTGAAGATCAGCCCCGGCGCGATGCTGATGCCTTGTTGCAGCGCGCGGACATGCAATTCCTGGGTGTTGACCCGTCCCGGCAAGCTCACCCAGAGGATGAAACCGCCGGTGGGCCGGGACATTTGCGTGCCCTCGGGGAAGTGCTGCTGCACCGCCAGCTGGAACGCGCTGAGGTTTTTTCGGTATTCCTGGCGGATGTACCGTAAATGCCGGTCATAACCGCCGTTTTCCAGATAGGCGGCGATCGCCATTTGCGTAACGCTGCACGCCGAATGGGTGCTGAAGGTTTGCAGTCGCTGGATTTCCTGCTGGTACTTGCCAGCGATCATCCAGCCGATGCGCACACCTGGCGACAAGGTTTTGGAGAAGCTCGAGCAGTAGATCACCCGATCCAGCCGGTCATAGGCTTTCAGCGCTTTGGTGCGGCCTTGCTCGAACATCAGTTCGCCATAGATATCGTCTTCGACAATCTGAATGTCGAAATCCGAGGCCAGCCGCAGCAACTGTTTCTGCCGCTCTTCCGGCATGGTTCCGCCGAGCGGATTACTCAATCGCGTGGTCAGCACCAGTGCCTTGATCGACCATTGGTTGGCGGCCAGTTGCAAGGCTTCCAGACTCATGCCGGTAGCGGGGTCGCTGGGAATTTCGATGACTTTCAGGCCAAGCAGATCGGCCAGTTGCAGCAGGCCGTAATAGGTCGGTGATTCCGCAGCGATCAGATCGCCCGGCCGGGTCAGCACGCGCAATGACATCTGCAGGGCATCGACACAGCCGTGAGTGATCACCACTTCCGACGGATCGACCACCACGCCGGCGTCACGCATGCGGATCGCGACCTGGCGGCGCAGCGGTTCGAAACCGGGGCTGAACATATAGCTGAACGCCCGCGGACTGTGGAATCGGGTGACCTTGGCGAGCTGCTGATGCAGTGCCCGCACCGGTAAATAATCGACACTCGGTACCGCAGCGCCCAGCGGAAACACGCCTTCACGTCGGGACTCAACCAATACCTGTTGGATGATGCTGCTGCGCGTGACCAGGCCCGGCCGCTCGACCCGAGCGATGTCCGGGGTCGGCGCGGTCAGCGCGGGGGTCTGGTGCACGTAATAACCCGATTGCGGACGCGCGCGGATCAGGCCCTGGTCTTCGAGGTTGGCATAGGCCTGCAACACCGTCGCGTGGCTGACATTGAGCTGCGAACTCATCTTGCGCACCGAAGGCACGCGCTCGCCGGGTTGATAGACACCACGGCGGATGTCCTCGGCCAGTTGCTGAGCAATACGTTGGTAGAGCAAGAGATTGGTCATGACGCAGCACTCGATTTCACGGGCGTTTTATTCTTGTGTGAAACAATACCGGAACAGTTTAGAAGTGTACTGGGACAGTTGCCAGATTACTCGACCGTACAGTGCGGTGTCTGCCCCATCTGTACGGTTTTGCGCGGCAATCGACAGACGTAAAAAAGCCCGGCACTGCATGACAGGCCGGGCTTCCCAGAGACGCAACCCTCAGCGGGCGGCGCCGAGCTGGCCTTTTTCGTCGGAGAAAACAATTTCCACCCGGCGGTTCTGTGCCCTGCCGCGCTCGGAAGCGTTGGCGTCGACCGGGAACTGGTCGCCGTACCCTTCGACCTGAATGCGTTTTTCATCGACACCCAGATCGACCAGCACGTCAGCCACCGATTGCGCGCGGTCGCGGGACAGTTTGAGGTTTTCCTGCTTGCCGCCCGTGCTGTCGGTATAGCCATCGATGCGCACCACGCGCTTGGGGTTCAGTTGCAGGAACTGAACGATCTTCAACACGACACGGTTGGCGGAGTTTTTCAGTTCCGCTTCGCCGGTGTCGAACAACACATCAGCGAGAGTCATCACCAGACCACGATCGGTCTGCGTGGTGGCCAGCGCCACGATCTGTTCCTCCAGCCACTTGCCTTGCTGCTGCACGCTGAGCAGTTTCGACTCGCGCAGGGCCAGTTGCAGACGCTGCCGCTCCAGTTCGAGCCTGGCCGCCTGCTCCTCGTTGAGTGCCTGGTTGGTGTGCTCGCGAGCGATTTCGCTGTAGCGCTGGCTCAGGTAGGCGTAATGCACAACGTCAGCACCGCTGCCCCAATAAGTCGACAGACGATCGGCGCGGGCCAGGGATTCGCCGGCGCGGATCACGTCTTTCGGCGCAATCCGCAGCACGTTGGAATCTTCCTTGACCTTCTGGAAATCAGCCCCGGCCTGTTGCAGCGCCGCCTCGCTGTGCTGGCCGGCGCAGCCGTAAAGGCTCGCGCACCCGGCGAGCAGCAGAATGCCAATAGCGTTGGATCTGAGGCTCATTGCGCTTCCCCCAGTTGCAGCTGCTTGCGCAGGCGGACAATGCGGGTATTGAGCACATTGAGTTGCTCTTCGCTTTTTTTCGTCAGCACCTTGGCTTCGGCCAGACGTGCATCCAGTTCGGCCTGCTCGGCACGCATGCGCGCATTGCGATAGGACTCGTCCGCCATGTTGCCTTTGGCGCGGTTGTACTTGGTTTCGGCCAGTTGCATTTCCGGCACTTCGTCAGCGGTGGCGCCGACTGCCTTGGCCTGCACGATGGCCTGTTCGGTCAAACGCATTTGTTCACTGGGTGCCGGATCGGTTGCGCACCCGGCCAGGGCCAGAACGGCCACAGCCGCGAAAAGAGGTCGAATACTCACTAAGAATCCCTACTGTTTTGGGGCACTGACAGGTTGTGGCGGCTGTTGCTGTTGCGCCTTCCAGCGCTCGATGTTGCGTTGCAGCGCGGCTTCCGTCAGTCCGGACGCGGGCAATTCTGTCATCTTTTTGGCGAGCTGTCCGCGCAACCACGGATCGTTGCAGGCCGAGTTATGGGAAACCGCGAGGAACAGCCCCGGACGATCAATGGGTTGCTCGAACGCCAACAGATCGCTGGTCATGCCTAATGTCTGCGCGGCGGCCAGGCCTGAGTAACGTCCGGCGAGGACATATTCCACCTCGCCCAACAGAAGTTTCTGTAGGGCCTGGGTAAGGTTGGCTGTCCGCGTCAGGGTCAGATTCTGTTCGGCGAAAGTGCCGAATGCCTGGGTCATCCGAGACTTTTCCGACACCGCGCCGGCATGGCCTTTCAGATCGACCGCCTCGGCATAGGTCAGCGTCGAGCCTTTGCGCGTCCACACCAGATAGTCGTTTTCCAGTAGTGGCGGATGAATGTAGTCGAGGTTTTCCAGCTCATTCACGGTCAGCGGCGCGTCGGCGAGCATGTCCATGCGCCCGCTGCGCACTTCGTCGAGCGCTTGCGAGCGTTTACCGGCATACAGCAGGTCGACTTTGATGCCGAGGTCCTTGGCCACTTGCTGCAACAGATCGGCACTGGCACCGATCAAGCGCTTGGGGTTTTGCGGGTCCTGCCACAGGTACGGCGGCGCATCCGGGCTACCGGTGACGACCAGGCGCTCGCACTTGCCAGCGGCCGTGGCCAAACCTGGCAACAGCATCAATCCCAACAACCATCCGCAGCGCAGATCCATGGCAAACCGCTCCCCACTCAAATCCGAGACAAAAAAAAGCCCGACCAACAGGCCGGGCTCTTTATAAGTGAAGCCGCCGGATTAGACCAGCTTCTCCAGCTCAGGTACTGCTTCGAACAGATCAGCCACCAGACCGTAATCGGCCACCTGGAAGATCGGCGCTTCTTCGTCCTTGTTGATCGCAACGATCACCTTGGAGTCTTTCATACCGGCCAGATGCTGGATCGCGCCGGAGATACCGACGGCGATGTACAGCTGCGGCGCAACGATCTTGCCGGTCTGACCGACCTGCATGTCGTTCGGTACGAAACCTGCGTCGACCGCAGCGCGGGAAGCGCCAACAGCTGCGCCGAGCTTGTCGGCCAGAGCGTACAGGTGTTTGAAGTTGTCGCCATTCTGCATGCCACGACCGCCGGAAACGACGATCTTTGCAGCGGTCAGCTCAGGACGATCGGACTTGGCCAGCTCTTCGCTGACGAAGCTCGACGTACCGGCGTCGTGGGCAGCGCCAACCGCTTCAACGGCAGCCGAACCACCTTCAGCGGCAACCGGGTCGAAACCGGTGGCACGCACGGTGATCACTTTGATCGCAGCAGTCGATTGCACGGTAGCGATGGCGTTACCGGCGTAGATCGGACGCTTGAAGGTGTCAGCGCTTTCCACCGAGATGATCTCGGAGATCTGGTCAACGTCCAGCGCAGCAGCAACGCGCGGCAGGATGTTTTTGCCGTTGGAGGTCGCGG
Source organism: Pseudomonas sp. FR229a (assembly GCF_030209115.1). Taxonomy (NCBI): domain Bacteria; kingdom Pseudomonadati; phylum Pseudomonadota; class Gammaproteobacteria; order Pseudomonadales; family Pseudomonadaceae; genus Pseudomonas; species Pseudomonas sp. FR229a. The sequence goes on from NZ_JARVSP010000012.1 coordinate 178,250, forward strand.
CAGCCAGGATGTGGCTGTAGCCAGCGCCGAGTTCGGCTACCAGCGGCGCGATGTTTTCCGGCAACTGATGCGCGTAGGCGGCGTTGTCAGCGTTGAGGACTTTGCTCACGCCAGCGATTTTCGCCGCGGCTTCGGCCACCGGGCCAGCGCCCTGACCTGCCACCAGAACGTGGATGTCGCCGCCGATTTTGGCAGCGGCGGCCACGGTGTTCAGTGTGGCCGGGGCCAGCACTTTGTTGTCGTGTTCAGCGATTACCAAGATAGTCATTTTTAGATTACCTTCGCTTCGTTTTTCAGTTTCTCGACCAGTTCAGCCACCGACTTGACCTTGATGCCTGCGCTGCGTGCTGCCGGCGCTTCGACTTTCAGAGTCTTGTTGGTGGAGGCGGTGGAAACGCCCAAAGCGTCCGGAGTCAGCACTTCGAGAGGCTTCTTCTTGGCTTTCATGATGTTTGGCAGAGACGCATAGCGCGGCTCGTTCAAACGCAGATCGGTGGTGACGATGGCCGGCAGTTTCAGCGAAACGGTCTGCGCGCCGCCGTCGATCTCGCGGGTCACGGCAACGCTGTCGCCGGAGACTTCGACTTTCGAAGCGAACGTGCCCTGACCGTAGCCGCTCAGTGCAGCGAGCATCTGACCGGTCTGGTTGTTGTCGCTGTCGATCGCCTGTTTGCCCAGGATCACCAGCTGAGGCTGTTCCTTGTCGACGACGGCCTTGAGCAGCTTGGCCACGGCCAGCGAAGTCAGGTCTTCAGCGGATTCGACGAGGATGGCGCGGTCGGCACCCAGAGCCAGTGCGGTACGCAGCTGCTCCTGAGCGGTGGTCGGGCCGATCGAGACGACGACGATTTCAGTCGCAACGCCCTTCTCTTTCAGGCGAACGGCTTCTTCCACGGCGATTTCGCAGAATGGGTTCATCGACATCTTGACGTTGGCGAGGTCGACGCCGGAATTGTCCGCCTTGACGCGGACCTTGACGTTGTAATCCACAACGCGTTTGACAGCTACAAGAACCTTCATGGATTCCTCGTTACTCTCCGGTGAAAAGAAAGTCGCCTAGGCGAACCTGGCGGATGATGCTCATCGGGCGACAAGGGCACCTCTAAAAACGCCGGCTTGAATGTGAGGTGATTCACTTGGCGAAGGGTGATGACCGTTCGTCAGGGGTGACTGCCGGGTCATTCATTCCCACGCTGTGTAAACTGCGCGCCGGACTTGCGCTGCGCATCACCGTCTACTGCCTGTGCCCTGTCTTTAGAGGTGCTCTTGAAAACGCCAGTCTGCCTACGGCGAGCGCAAAACCGCCCGTATCTTGACCGGAACGCCCATTCTGGTCAATACGCCAAAATGCCCTGTCATAAGCCGCGCTTCTTTGATTTATCAGGGCTGGAGGCGATTCAAACAAACGTTTGTATTGGACGCTAGGAGTGGTGTAGATATAATGCGCCGCCTAGAGAGAAAGGTAGATTCGCCAATATTCCCTTTGACGTTAACGTAAAGGCAATACGGAAGCGACATCAAACCTCCAAATCAGAAAAAAAACTGTTGAGCCTTGAGTAGGAGATAGCCTGTGGAACGCGAATACATGGAATTCGACGTCGTCATCGTCGGTGCCGGCCCCGCTGGTCTGTCCGCCGCCTGCCGCTTGAAGCAGAAGGCCGCTGACGCCGGTAAGGAAATCAGCGTCTGCGTGGTCGAAAAAGGCTCCGAAGTCGGCGCGCACATCCTCTCCGGTGCGGTGTTCGAACCGCGCGCATTGAACGAACTGTTCCCGGACTGGAAAGCACTCGGCGCACCGCTGAACACGCCAGTCACGCGCGATGACATTTTCGTGCTGAAAAACGCCGACAGCGCGCAGAAGATCCCCGACTTCTTTGTGCCCAAGACCATGCACAACGAAGGCAACTACATTATCTCCCTCGGCAACCTGTGCCGCTGGCTGGCTCAACAGGCCGAAAACCTCGGTGTGGAAATCTACCCGGGCTTCGCCGCTCAGGAAGCGCTGATCGATGAAAACGGCGTGGTGCGCGGGATCATCACCGGTGATCTGGGCGTCGATCGCGAAGGCCATCCGAAAGAAGGCCTGTACACCCCGGGCATGGAATTGCGTGGCAAATACACGCTGTTCGCCGAAGGCTGCCGTGGCCACATCGGCAAGCAACTGATCAAGCGCTACAACCTCGACAGCGATGCCGACGTCCAGCATTACGGCATCGGTCTGAAAGAGATCTGGGAAATCGACCCGGCCAAGCATCAGCCAGGCCTGGTGGTGCACACCGCCGGCTGGCCGCTGGACATCATGGGCACCGAGAACACCGGCGGCTCGTTCCTCTATCACCTGGAAAACAATCAGGTGGTGGTCGGTCTGATCGTCGACCTGTCCTACAGCAACACTTACCTGTCGCCATTCGACGAATTCCAGCGCCTCAAGCATCACCCGGTGCTCAAGCAATACCTGGAAGGCGGCAAGCGCGTCAGCTACGGCGCCCGCGCCATCGCCAAGGGCGGCCTGAACTCGCTGCCGAAAATGGTCTTCAAGGGCGGCGCGCTGATCGGTTGCGACCTCGGCACCCTGAACTTCGCCAAGATCAAAGGCAGCCACACCGCGATGAAGTCCGGCATGCTCGCGGCTGAATCGGTGGCAGATGCGCTGTTCGCCGAGCAGGATTGCACCGTCGAACTGACGACTTACGTCGACGCGTTCAAGAACAGCTGGCTGCACGAAGAACTGTTCGCCAGCCGCAACTTCGGCGCGGCGATTCACAAGTACGGCGCGATCATCGGCGGCGGCTTCAACTGGCTGGACCAGAACATCTTCGGCGGCAAACTGCCGTTCACCCTGCGCGACACCAAGCCGGATTACGCCTGCCTCAAGCTCGCGGCCGACTGCAAGAAGATCGACTATCCGAAACCCGACGGCAAACTGAGTTTCGACAAACTCAGCTCGGTGTTCATCTCCGGTACCAACCACGAAGAAGAACAGCCGTGCCACTTGAAGCTGACCGACCCGAGCATCCCGATCAGCAAGAACCTGCCGCTGTACGACGAGCCGGCGCAGCGCTACTGCCCGGCCGGCGTATACGAAGTGATCACCAAGGAAGACGGCGAGAAGCGCTTCCAGATCAACGCCCAGAACTGCGTGCACTGCAAGACCTGTGACATCAAGGACCCTGCGCAGAACATCACCTGGGTGGCGCCGGAAGGTGCCGGCGGCCCGACTTATCCGAACATGTAAGTCGACGCGCTGAACAACAAGGCTCCCGAAATGGGGGCCTTTTTGTTGCCCAAAATTCCTCTGACACCACAACACAACTGTGGGAGCGAGCCTGCTCGCGAAAGCGGTGCTTCAGTCAGCATCATCGGCAACTGATACACCGCTATCGCGAGCAGGCTCACTCCTACAGGAGATTATCGTCGGCTCAGGCAGCGCGTTCATCGCCCGGGCTACGTTCGAAGTAGCGCTTGTACTCGCGGCTGAACTGCGACGTGCTCTGATACCCCACCCGATGCGCCACCTGTGCCACCCCCAGCCCTTCCGCCACCAGCAGCGTCTGCGCCTTCAACAAGCGCAAACGCTTCAGATACTGCACCGGCGACAACAACGTGCTGCGTTTGAAATGCTCGTGGAAGGTCGACACGCTCATGTTCGCGCAACCGGCGAGGGTCTCGACATTCAGCGGCTCGGTGTAGTGCGCATGCAGATGGCTGATCGAAGCCGCCACCCGGGCGAATTGCCCTTGTTGCTCGACCAGCGCGCGCAACACATCCGCTTGCGGCCCGCGCAGCGCGACGAACAATAATTCGCGGACCCGCGCCGGGCCGAGAATCTGGCATTCCAGCGGATCGTGCAGACAGCTGAGCAGGCGTTCGACGCAACCGCGCATGCCGTCATCGAGCACCACCGAGGTCATCGACTCCGGTGTCTGCGCCGGAATATGCCGCCCCGGCGCCAGCCCCATGGCCAGCACCAGTTCGCCGAGCAGTACGCGATCGATCGCCACCGAGACCCCAAGCAACGGCGCATCGGGCAAGGCAAAGGTTTCGCATTCGAACGGCACCGGCAGCGCCTGGATCAGGTAATGCCCGGCCCCGTATTCCATGGTGCGTGGGCCGAGAAACGCCAGTTTGCTGCCCTGGGCGATGATCATCAGGCTCGGCTCGTAAATATGCGGGCCACGGGCGACGTCGCAACTGGCGCGCAAAATCTGCACACCGGGCAGGCCGGTCTGGCTGTAGCCATCGCGCAGCGCCAGCGGTTCGATCAGCGAAACCAGGCGGGCATTGGCATCAAGATGACGGGTCAACTGCATCGAATAGATCTTCGTAAAAATTCAGGGAAAAGGGGATGAAAACATGATCGCAGATCTGCTGGCCAATACGACCGCCGCAACCCGCATCCCGGAGGATTAGGCATGAGACCCGGAGAAATCGTCATGGCCGCACCCGCGTCTGGCGCCCAGAATTCACCGCCTCACTTGTCACTGTTTTTGCGAGGTCACTCATGTACACCGCCATCGGCTATGCCGCCCAATCGGCCACCACTCCCCTCGCCCCGATGAAATTCGAACGCCGCAGCCCGCGCGCGGACGACGTGGCGATCGAAATCCTCTACTGCGGCGTCTGCCACTCCGACATCCATCAGGCGCGCAACGAATGGGGCATCGCCGTTTATCCGCTGATGCCCGGCCATGAGATCGTCGGAAAAGTCACCGCTGTCGGTGCGAATGTCACCCGTCACAAAGTAGGCGATCTGGTCGGCGTCGGCTGCATGGTCGACTCCTGCCGCAGCTGCGAAGCGTGCCAGGCGAACCTCGAGCAATATTGCCTCGAAGGCCCGACCATGACTTACGCCACCCCGGACCGGGTCGATGGCAGCAACACCATGGGCGGTTATTCGGACAGCATCGTGGTCAGCGAACACTTTGTCGTGCGCATCCCGGAACGCCTGGCGCTGGCCAGCGCCGCACCGATTCTCTGCGCCGGCATCACCACCTACTCGCCGCTCAAGCACTACGGCGTCAAGGCCGGTGACAAGGTCGGGATTCTCGGCATGGGTGGCCTCGGTCACATGGGCATCAAGTTCGCCAAAGCCATGGGCGCGGAAGTCACGCTGTTTACCCGCTCGGCAAGCAAGGCTGAAGAAGGTCGCCGTCAGGGTGCCGATCACGTCATTGTCTCCACCGACGCCGAACAGATGAAGGCCGCGGCCGGTTATTTCGACTTTCTGCTCGACACCATTCCGGTCCAGCACGACCTCAACCCGTACCTCGACACCTTGCGCTTCGATGGCGTGCACATTCTGGTCGGTCTGATCGAGCCGGTGAACCCGCCGGTCCACGCCGGCAAACTGGTGATGAGCCGTCGCGTACTGGCCGGCTCGCTGATCGGCGGTATCGCCGAAACCCAGGAGGTGCTGGATTTCTGCGCCGAGCACAACATCACCTGCGACATCGAAATGCTCGACATCCGCAATATCAACGAAGCCTACGCGCGGATGATTGCCGGTGACGTGAAGTACCGTTTCGTCATCGACATGGCGACGCTGAAGGCTTAAACCTTCACGGCTTACACCTTCAAGCCAAGCTCCGCCGACAGCCGGGTTGTGACCCCTTTGAGCAGGGGGATCAACTCGGCCATTTTTTCCAGCGGCATGTACGGCACGGTGCTGGCGATGCTGATCGCGGCAACAATGCCCTTGCTCGCATCGCGAATCGGCGCCGCCACGCAGCGGATCGACGGTTCGTTGTCTTCCAGATCGAACGCGTAGCCACCAGTGACGTATTCGCCCATGCGCTGCTCCAGCTGTTCCCACGACTGCTGGGGATGCTGCGGCCAGAACTGACTTTTGCCACCCGCCGGCAGGCTGATGTCGTACAGGCGCCGCCAGTCCTGCGGCGAGTCATCGAGCATCAATGCCTTGCCGATCCCGGTGCGCACCAGCGGCATGCGATGGCCGACCCGAGAGCGCATTTCCGGGCCGTTGCGCCCAGGATTCTTCAGCAGATACAACACCTCGTCGCCTTCGCGAATGCCCAGATGCACGGTATCGCCGGTCAGCGCCGACAACTCGTCCAGATACGGCCCGGCCAGGGTCACCAGCGGCAACTCTTCGCGGGCCTGAAAGCCCAGTTCGATCAGCTTCGGCCCAAGCAGATAACCGATTTGCGGCACCACGCGCAGATAACGCTCGTCGACCAGGCAACTGGCCAGCCGATGGGTGGTGCTGCGCGTGGTGCCGATCAGCCGGGCGATCTCCTTGAGATCACGTGCGCCGCTGGCCACCGCTTGGACTACACCGAGGCCGCGCAGCAGCGTCTGGGTGCCGGTGGGCGCGGCGTCCTTGGTTTTTTCCGGGGCGTCTTCCTGCATATCCAGCCTTTTTACCGTTGAGCGAAGGAACGGGCGGCATTATGGTCGCCCGACGCAGAGCACTACAACTCGATACGCTCGACCTTGCCCACCAGCAGCACGTAGGACAAGGCACCGACCAGCGCGAGCACGGCGATGTAGGTAATCGCCGGCGCGAACGAATCGCCGCTGGCGAGGAAGCCGATCACGATTGGCGTCGCGATCGCCGAGAGGTTGCCGATGAAGTTGAACACGCCGCCGGTCAAGCCGAGCAACCGCGCCGGCGCCAGCGTCGACACCAGCGACCAGGTGATCGACGCCAGACCGTTGCCGAAAAATGCCAGGGCGAGGAAGGCGATCACCAGCGGCGTCGACTCGACGAAGTTGGCGCCGATGATCGATGTCGAAATCAGCAGCCCGCCAATGATCGGCAACTTGCGCGCGAAGCCCACGGTGTAGCCACGGCGAATGAGGAAGTCGGAAAAGAATCCCGAACACAACACTCCCACGAACGCGGCGAGAAACGGCAGCGACGCGAGCAGGCCGGACTTGATGAAGTCCATGCCGCGATATTTCACCAGGTAGGTCGGGAACCAGGTGAGGAAAAACCACAGGGTCGAGTTCAGGCAGAACTGGCCGAGGTAGATGCCCCACAACTTGCGTTTGCTGAGGACGATGCCCAGATCGGTCCAGCTGAATCTGGCTTTGACCTTGGCCGCGTCAGCCTGGATATCGACCAGCCCGCCACCCTCGCGGATCAGATCGATTTCCGCCTCATTGGCGCCTTTGAAATCGCGCGGCTCGCGATACACCGCGTACCAGATCAGCGCCCACAGAATACCCACGGCGCCGGTGGCGACGAACACCATGTGCCAGCCGAATTCATGTTGCAGCCACGCCAGCACTGGCGTCAGGAAGGCCAGGCCGACGAACTGCCCGGAGGTGTAGAAACCGATCGCCGTGGCGCGTTCGCGCTCGGGAAACCAGGTGGTGACCACGCGGCTGTTGATCGGATAGGCCGGCGCTTCCAGTGCACCGACGGCCATGCGCAGCACGAACAGTGCGATGAAGCTGCTGACGAAACCGAGCATCACCGTGGCCACCGACCACAGCAGCAGCGCGACGCTATAAAGGATCCGAGGCGGCACGCGATCGACCAGCCAGCCGCCGGGGATCTGCATCGCGGCATAAGTCCAGCCGAAAGCGGAGAAGATCAGCCCGACGTGTACCGGATCAATGCCCAGCTCACTGGTCAGCGCCGGTGCGGCAATCGACAGGTTACTGCGGTCGAGGTAGTTGATGACCACGGTGATGAACAGCAACACCATGATGAAAAACCGCTTGCGGCTGGGCGTGACTAAAGACGCCTGCCCGGAGAGGGTGTGCGTTTGCATGAGGAGAGCCTCTTTTTATGTTTATTGAGGTCGGCCTGAGGCCTTGCACAAATCCCTGTAGGAGTGAGCCTGCTCGCGATCGCGTTCTGTCAGTCACAAACATTCCGGATGTAAAACCGAATCGCGAGCAGGCTCACTCCTACATTGGGATTGTGGTGTTTCGCAGACGACTTACCACTCGGCAAAGCTGCCATCGGCATGGCGCCAGATCGGGTTGCGCCAGCGGTGGCCGACGGCGGCGCGTTCGATCACGTATTCCTCGTTGATCTCGATGCCCAGCCCCGGGCCGTTCGGAATTTTCACGAAACCCTGATCGTAGTCGAACACCCGCGGATCCTTCACATAGTCGAGCAAATCGTTGCTCTCGTTGTAATGGATGCCCAGGCTCTGCTCCTGGATAAACGCGTTGTAACAAGCCGCGTCGAGTTGCAAACACGCCGCCAGCGCAATCGGCCCCAGCGGGCAATGCAGCGCCAACGCGACGTCGTAGGCTTCGGCCATGTTGGCGATCTTGCGGGTTTCGGTGATGCCGCCGGCGTGGGACGCGTCCGGCTGGATGATGTCGACGTAGCCTTCGCTCAACACCCGTTTGAAATCCCAGCGCGAGAACAGCCGCTCGCCGAGGGCAATCGGTGTGCTGGTCAGCGGCGCCAGTTCTTTCAGCGCTTCGTAGTTTTCGCTGAGTACCGGCTCTTCGATGAACATCAGTTTGTAAGGGTCGAGTTCCTTCATCAGCACCTTGGCCATCGGCTTGTGCACGCGGCCATGGAAGTCGACGCCGATGCCGACGTTCGGCCCGACCGCGTCACGCACGGCGGCAACGTTGGCCAAGGCGAGATCGACTTTTTCGAACGTGTCGAGGAACTGCAGCTCTTCGGTGCCGTTCATTTTCACCGCAGTGAAACCACGGCTCACCGCCTCTTTCGCCGCACGCGCGGTGTCAGCCGGGCGGTCGCCGCCGATCCACGAGTAGACACGGATCTTGTCGCGCACCTGGCCACCGAGCAGGTCGCTGACCGAGACGCCGAGGGCCTTGCCCTTGATGTCCCACAGGGCCTGGTCGATACCGGCCAGCGCACTCATGTGGATCGCGCCGCCGCGGTAGAAGCCGCCGCGATAGAGCACGGTCCAGATGTCTTCGATGTTGCGTGGGTCTTTACCGATCAGGTAGTCGGACAATTCTTCCACCGCAGCGGCGACCGTGTGCGCGCGCCCTTCGACCACAGGCTCGCCCCAACCGGTCACGCCCTCGTCGGTTTCGACCTTGAGGAAGCACCAGCGCGGCGGAACGATGAAGGTCGTGAGTTTGGTGATTTTCATCTCTGCTCTCTTTTGTAAATGCAGCTTTTATTAGATGCAGCGCACACAGCGCCAAAAAGTCTTTAACGCAGGGCTTTCCAGGCAGCCACGTAGGCCTTGGCATTGACCGCCACCTGCTCGGGCGTCATGCCCGGTTTGAACAGGCCGGAACCGAGGCCGAAACCTTTCACGCCAGCGTCGATAAAGGCCTGCATGTTGTCCGGGGTAATGCCGCCGACCGGCGCCAGCACCGTGCCGGCCGGCAACACCGCAAGCCAGGCTTTGACGACTGCCGGCCCCATCTGCTCGGCCGGGAACAGCTTGAGAATGTCCGCACCCTCGGCCAGCGCGGCGAAGGCTTCGGTCGGCGTCGCCACGCCCGGCGACAGGTACAGCCCCGCCGCTTTCGCCGCGCGCAACACCTTGGCATCGCTGTGGGGCATAACGATCACTTGTCCGCCAGCAGCTTTGACCTGCTCGGCCTGCTCGGGGGTGAGCACCGTGCCGGCACCGATCAGGCAATCGGCGGGCAGCGCATCACGCAGAATGCGGATACTGTCGTACGGCGATGGGGAATTGAGCGGTACTTCGATGACGCGAAATCCGGCGGAATAAAGGACTTCTCCGACAGCCGCCGCTTCCTGCGGTTGCAGGCCACGCAGAATCGCGATCAGACCGTTTTGTGCCAGTGCTTGCTTGAGCATGTCAGGCCTCCAGTCAGGGTTAACGGGATGAGGAATCGATCAGCCCGGCGGCACGCGCCAGTTGCCACAGGCCACGCTCGGTCGCCTGCTCGGCCAGCGTCACCCGAGCAAAGCCGCAGGCGTCGAGGGCACGGCGATAACGCGTGCACAGTTGCGCATTGCCGATGAGCACGATCGATGGAAGATTCGCTTGATTGCGCCGGCGCCGCTGCACATTGGCGAGCGCGGCCAACTCGTGGCCGATCATCAGACCGGACAGATAATCCGCCTGAGCAGTCGGGATCAGTTCACCAGTGAGGCCGAGGGTACGGGCGCTGAACAGGGTCGAGAGCACACCGAGCTCGGCATCCGCCGACAGCGTGATCTGCACGCCACGGTCAAATGCCTGTGCGTCGAAAGTCAGGCTCGGCTGTTGGGTACGGCCAAGAATGCTGTGTTCGCTGAGTACGGCGAAGACTTCGCCAGTCATGAATGTGTCGAAATGCGTGATGCGGCCATCGACCACTTCCACCCATTTCGAGTGGCTGCCGGGCAGGCCGATCAACAGATCGTTACCCGCCTCGGCCGGCAGACTTTGCAGCACGCCGAGGACTTGGGTTTCTTCGCCGCGCATCACATTCGGCAGACGCGAACGCTGGATCACGCCCGGGACGATATGCACTGGCGTGCCGCGAAGACTGATAACGGTCTGTAGGGAGTTTCCGAGATGGGCGACGTCCGCCGGCGTCTCGCAGTAAGCCGCTTCGCGCCAGCCTTGGGCACTGCCGACCATACCGCAAGCGATCACCGGCAGATCCGGCTGCGCGTCGAGCCAGTCACCGCAGGCTTCGTCGAAGGCCAGTTCAAAACCATCGGCGCATTCACGACCGTGGATGATTCGCGGAGTCTTGGGCAACTGCATGATCCCGGACGACAGCGCACGCTGCTCCAGCACCACACCGTCCGCCGCGAGTTTGTAAGCACGTAATGAGGTTGTCCCCCAATCGAGCGCGATCAATTGCGCCTGCATCGCTTCACCTGTTTTGTTTTTGGCAGTGAGTGCGACGGACTATAAACCCGGGCGAGCTAAAATCTCAATATATAAATATCAATCCCATATTTTGGGATGAAAGCAAAAAAAGATCGCAGCAGTTCCTGCAGAGTGAGCAGAAGCTGCCGAAGGCTGCGATTTACTTAAGAAATTCAGTTTCCTTCGGCGAACTCGCGCAACACCTTGCCATCCATGCGATACCGCACCCACTCCTCCTGCGGTTGCGCGCCGAGGGATTTGTAGAATTCGATGGCCGGGGTGTTCCACTCCAGCACACTCCATTCGAAGCGGCCGCAGTCGTTGGCGCAGGCGATTTTCGCCAGGTGGCGCAGCAGGGTTTTACCGGCGCCGCCGCCGCGTTGTTCGGGGGTGATGTAGAGGTCTTCGAGGTACAGGCAGTTGCTGCCCAGCCAGGTCGAGTAACTGAAGAAGAACACCGCGAAACCGATCGGCAAGCCGTCGCGCAGGCAGATCAGGCCGTGGGCGGTGGCGCCGTCGCCGAACAGGCTGCGTTCGATGTCGGCGACGCTGGCGATGACTTCGTGACGGGCCTTCTCGAAATCTGCCAGTTCGGTGATGAAGGCGAGGATTTGCGGCGCATCGCTGGGGGTCGCCGGGCGGATTTCGATCGTCATGGACGGGCCTTGTGTGCAAATTAAAGCGCCATACTAAGGCGCGCAGCGGCGCTCGTCACATGGCAAAACATCCTGACCTGCCCAATTTGATGAACACTGCTGCCCCTGTGGGAGCGAGCCTGCTCGCGAAAACGTCCTTCCAGTCAGCCTCGAGTCAACTGACATAATGTCTTCGCGAGCAGGCTCGCTCCCACAGTTGATACCGCACATTCTGAAAGGATGCTTATGACCGTTAACTGTTTTGCGCCGATGGAAACACTGGCATCAGCGCTGATTCGGCACGCACTGGAACCCTCGGACGACGGCGCCCACGACCTCGCCCACCTGCAACGGGTCTGGCACAACGCACGCACCTTGCATGAAACCGAAGGCGGCGATCTCGAGGTGCTGCTTGCGGCTGTGCTGCTGCACGATTGCGTAGCGGTCGAGAAAAACTCAGCTCTGCGCTCGCAGGCTTCACGTCTTGCCGCGGACAAGGCTTCATCGGTGCTGCAGGAAAAAAACTGGCCCCGCGAGAAAATCAGCAACGTCGCCCACGCCATCGAAGCCCACAGTTTTTCCGCCAACATCACCCCACTGACACTCGAAGCGAAAATCGTCCAGGACGCCGATCGCCTCGACTCGCTGGGCATGCTCGGCGTTGCTCGAACCTTCTACGTAGCCGGGCGCATGGGCTCGGCACTCTACGATCCGCAAGATCCCGAAGCGCATGAACGCGAATACGACGACAGACGTTTTTGCCTCGATCATTTCCAGACCAAACTGCTGCATCTGGCCGACGGCTTTCAGACCGCGACCGGCCAGCGTCTGGCACAGATTCGTCATCACCGCCTGAAGGCTTTCATGGAGCAGTTCAAGGAAGAGATCGGCATCGCCTGAACAGCAAAGACGTACCTGGGTGAAGACCGTTCGTCGATCATCAGGCACCAATCCGACACCAGGGCTGACCAACCAAGTGTATGGATTCCAATCACTGGAGAAGCCCTATGATCTCGTCAAGGTTGACCGCTCTTGTCTTCAGCGCCCTGCTCTGCCCCGCGGTGTTCGCCGCCTCGTCCACGGCAGCAGGCACTGGCCCTACCGATCCGACCCCGCCACGTGCGCCCGCCATCAACAGTGCCCCCGGAGTGAACACCGATGGCTCCGGTGTGCCGCTGATCAATCAGCCACCAGCCACCGGTACCGATCCGCGCACTCAGGGCAGCGATCCTGGACGTCAGGGCGGCATGAACACGCCAGACTCCCCGGCCGCCACGCCTGACAATGCCGGCCCGGGTGTCGGCTCGAAAACCACCACCGGTGGCTCCGGTTCCGAAGGTGCCGGTCAGTAGTTCGCCGACGCGAGCGCCCTATTCACTCCCATGAAGAGGTAACCATGAACGTCGACAAAGACCTGGAAAAAGAAGTCCTCACCCGTCTGCTCCACGCGCATCCCAATGGTCTGGGCAAGGAGGTGCTGGACAATTATCGGGGCGAGAAAGTCGTGGCCAGCGCCCTCGCCGCCCTGCAGGATCGCGGGCTGATTCACCACGGTCATGTGACATGCAGTGAAGCGGGCGAACACTCGCTGAACCTGCCGATCAAGCTCAGTTCAGCCGGGGTTGAAGCGGCGAAGAAACTCGATAGCTGACGCTGGATGGGGCTGCGGACTTTCGACTTCGGACGTGTGATTCGTCTCGAGAGATTCGCAGCCCTCGGCGCAACGCACCACATCCTGACGCAAGGAGAAATCCCATGCCTCGTGGAAGCAAAGACAAATACACCACAGAACAGAAGCGCAAAGCCGAGCACATCGAAGACAGCTACGAGAAAAAGGGCGTGTCAAAAGATGAAGCCGAGGCGCGCGCTTGGGCGACGGTGAATAAACAATCCGGCGGCGGTGAAAAGTCCGGCGGCTCAGGGCGCAAAAAGCCTGCGAGCGCCAAGTCGCAAGAACGCAAAGAGTCATCGCGCCGCGCGGTGGCCAGTCGCAAGGGGCATTCGCGTAACAGCGAAACTTCGAAGGACACCCAGACTGTCGACAGCCTGATGAAGGAAGCCCGGGCGAAGAATATTCCGGGGCGCTCGTCGATGCGCAAGCAGGAGTTGATCGAGGCGTTACGCAAAGCGGGCTAGAACGCCCCCACTGTAGGAGCGAGCCTGCTCGCGATGGCCATTTATCAGTCGCCACAGGACTCGCGGATAAACTCATCAACCTCAGCCGCCCCCGGCGATGTCGCCGGCCCCCAGCGCGTCACCGCCAGCGCTGCCGCAGCATTCGCCCGCCGCGCCGCTTCCAGTGCATCCAATCCCTGCGCCAATCCGGCAACAAACACCCCGGCATGGGCATCGCCGGCGCCATTACTGTCCAGCGCTTTCACAGCAAATCCCGGCACCTGACGACGCTCGCCACGCTGTTGAATCCAGCAACCCTGCGGCCCGTCGCGCACCACCATCAGCACATCTCCAGGCAAAAATTTCGCCAGACGATCCATTGCCACGCCAATCTCATCAGCGCCGGTAAAGCGCAGCGCCTCGACACTGTTGCTGGTCCACACATCGATGCGCGGCAGCAACGCTTGCATCATCGGCGCATCCGGCGATTCCACCAGCGGTCCCGGGTCGAACACCACATTGACCGATCCCGGCAGCGCCAGTGTCCAGTCGAGCAACGCCTGCGCCTTGCCCTCGTGTAGCAGGCTGTAACCACTCAGATAAACGTAATCGCCGGCCTCGGCCGGCACGCTGTTCAAATCCTCCTCGGTCACCTCGCCTTCGGCGCCGATGTAGGAAATGAAACTGCGTTCGGCCGAGGCATCGGTCAGCGCCACACACAACCCGGTGTCGCGCTCGGCCGGTTCGCGGATGCCAATGCAGATACCTTCCGCCTGCATCGCTTGGCGTGCCAGATCGCCGAAGCGCCCGCTACCATGGCGACCGAGATAGGCCACCGGCAAGCCGTTACGCACCGCCGCCGCCATCACGTTGAAACCGCCACCGGCTTCGAATCCCGCCGACTGCGCCAGTACGTCGCCGCCAATCTGCGGCAATTTATCCACGGCCATGACCAGGTCGATGATGACCTGGCCGGTGTGCAACATCTTAGGCATGAGCATTCTCGGGTTGCGCGGCGCGGCGATCTTTCGCGCCGCCGAGTATCAGGTAAAGGCCACCGGCGACGACGAAGGTCACGATCCAGCCGAGGCCGTTGTGGCCCAGCCAGGAGTCGGACAGAAAGCCCTTGAACCAGACGTTTTCCGCCGTGGTGCCGATGGTGGTGAAGCTGAAGCCGAGCACGATGGCAATCGCCCAGGCGCCGAACGCGCGCCACTCGATGCCGCCGCGATACCAGTAGGCGCTGCTCGGGCTGACGTCGAGCAGGTCTTTGGGGCTGTAGTAGTGACGGTGAATCAGGTCGACCACGAAGATCCCCACCCACGCAGTGATCGGCACCGCCAGCAGGGAAATGAAGGTGATGAACGGGCCGTAGAAACTGTCGGCGATCAGCATGAAGTAGATCGAGCCGGCGAAGATCGCGACGATGTCGACCACCACCGCGTAGACGCGTTTGACCTTGAGGCCCAGCGTCAGCGTGGTCAGGCCGGCCGAGTACACCGACAGGTTGTTCGACAGCAGCAGGCCGCCGAACGCGGTGATCAGGTACGGCACGGCCATCCAGGTGGGCAGCATGTCGCGGATCGCCACGATCGGGTCAGTCGCCGAAGCCAGGTCATTGTTGCCCACCGAGAGCAAGCCGCCGAGGGTGATCAGCAGCACCAGCGGAATGCCCGCGCCGAATGCCGCCGACGCCACCAGACGCACAGCCTTGACGCTGCGGTGCTGATAGCGCGACATGTCGGCGCCGGCGTTGGCCCAGCCGATGCCGGTGCCGGCAGCCATGGTGCCGATACCGATGATCATCGCGCTCAGCGGCGCCGGCGTGGCGTTAAACACCGCACTCCAGTCGATGGTCGCGCAGAGGAAGCCGCCGACGAGAATGTTCAGCGCACCGAACACGTAGGTCGCCCACTTCTGGATCACCAGCAGTGTCGCGTGGCCGAGCCCGGACACCGCCAACGTCAGCAGGACGAAGATGGCGATAAAGATCAGCGTCAGTACCGGCGCACTCTTCGCCTCGACCGGCGAGCCGAACAGGATCGAACACAGCGACAGCAGTACGAACGCCGCGGTGGTGGTGTTGACGGTTTCCCAACCCAGACGCGACATCAGCGAAACCAGTGTCGGGCCGATGTTGCCGCGTACGCCGAAGATCGCCCGCGACAGCGTCAGGCTCGGCGCGCGGCCACGACGTCCGGCAATCGAAATGATGCCGACCACCGCAAACGAACCGGCGGCACCGAGGATCGCGACGATGATCGCCTGCCAGATCGCCAGCCCGCGAAACGCCACCAGCGTGGCGCCCAGCGGCAGGCCGAGAATGGAAATATTGGCGGCAAACCAGACCCAGAACAGCTGCAGCGGATGACCGTTGCACTCGGCTTCCGGCACCGGCTCGATGCCGCGGGTTTCCAGTTGCCCGACGCTTTGCCCGGCGGTTGATGAACTCATGAAGATGCTCCTGTTTGCCTTTTTTGTGGTTGTGGCAATGATGCAAAACGACAAGACAACCGGCCTTCCGAGGCCTGTCTGTGCGATCCATTGCTGTGTGAATTCTTTAGAAATGCGCCGCCCCTTTCGCGAGCAGGCTCGCTCCCACAAGGAAATGCATTCCAATTGTGGGAGCGAGCCTGCTCGCGAAGAGGCCAGCCAGTCAACGCAAGGCCAAAAGCCCATGCACCAATGGCTCGAGCTCGAGTTGATTAACCGCTTTCACCGTCTCGATCATCTGTACCGGCCAGCACTCAAGCCCCAGGCAAGCCCCGAGCATGGCACCGAGAATCGCCGCAATGGTATCGGTGTCGCCACCCAGGCTGGCGGCCATGCACACCGCATCAAAAGCGCTCATCTCGCCAATGGCCACTTGTTGCGCCAGCGCGAATGAAACCACCACCGACTCCTGCGACGCCACCGATGTACCGATCACGTCATAGAGCAGATCGGCGAGCAATGTTTTGTCACTGTCGACACTGATGCTGCGCGCCCAACTGATCCGTGAGGCGATGCGCCCACCGGCGACCCAGTGCCCGTGGACTTCGGCTTGCTGGGCAATCTGCTGGCCGAGGTTCAGCGCCTCGCCCAGATCGACGCCATTGATCCCGGCCGAGACCACCGCCGCCACCGCCGCCGCGCTGGAAATCCCCAACGTGGTGTTGTGGGTCACCTGACAGGCTTGCACCACCGCCGCAATGAAACGCTGCGGATCGGCCACGTTCGCAGCTATTCCCACCGGGGTGATGCGCATCGCCGCGCCGTTGGTAGTGCCGTAGCGCCCGGCTTCTTCCGGGGAATGCCCGGCGAGGATCATTTCAATGGCGCGTTTGGTCGACGGGCCGAGCAAGTCCTGCGAGCCTTTGGCCTGCATCTGTGCTTCCCATTCGATCAAGCGTTGGGCAAGCACGGCGGGTTCGATGCGGCCCTGACCTTCGACCAGCAACTCGCCGACCAGAATCGCCTGTTCGGTGTCATCGGTGATTGAGCCCTTGGGCATGTTCGCAGCGATCGGTTGCAAGGGACCGGCATCCTGCAGATCGGTGATCTGGCCGAAGCGCGCCTTGATCGTTTCACGATCGAGCGACTGCGTCGGCATGCCCAGCGCATCACCCAGGGCCAGACCGTAGAAAGCGCCAAGCGCACGGTTGAGCGCGGTCATTTCGATTCTCCAAATTGCAGGTGCAGACGAAAGTGCACTGGATCGAGCAGGCTTTCGACCTGCTCCATGAAACGGTTCTGTCGGTCGTAGGTGGTGCGCAGCGCCTTGAGGAACACCGTGCCGGCCGGGCGACCGAGCAACTCGGCGTCTTCGGCACTCAGCGGCTCGGCGCCGATCCACTGATCGCCGCGTTCGCCGATGTAGCCGTAGGCGGCCAGGGTGATGGTCAGAGAATTGTCGATCAGACCGACACGCGGCAGGCTTTCCAGGCCGCCGTTGGCCGGCATCAATGCACGTTCCAGAGACACCAGCGTACCGTCGGTGGCGCGCCGGCGACGGTCGAGGGTGATGAATTGATCGGTGCCGAAACGCACCAGCAGATCAGGTCGGGTTACGGCTTCGAGGCGCAACACTTCGGTGTTGATCAGCGCCCCGCTGTCGGCCAGCGCCTGCGCCCAGCCGCTGCGCTGATCCAGCGCGACACCGTCGAAGGTCACGATCGAACCGACCCCACTTTGCGTGGCGATGTACTTGCGCCGCTTCAGCTCGGCCAGCGCCTCACGCAAGGTGCCACGGCTGACCTGGAATTCTTGAGCCAACTGATGTTCGCCGGGCAACAGAAAGCCGTCCTCCATGAGGCCGCTTTCGATGCGTCGGACGAGCT
This sequence comes from Pseudomonas sp. FR229a, assembly GCF_030209115.1. Lineage (NCBI taxonomy): Bacteria > Pseudomonadati > Pseudomonadota > Gammaproteobacteria > Pseudomonadales > Pseudomonadaceae > Pseudomonas > Pseudomonas sp. FR229a. The sequence goes on from NZ_JARVSP010000012.1 coordinate 196,073, forward strand.
CGTCGACCACCCTTTGTTTCTTGTCGAATCGTACCTGTCTAATCATGTACAAATTGATAACCGAAACGGGTGCGGGCGAGCAAGGAAAATCTCGGGGAAGAGACAGAAGGTTGAAAGTCAAAAGCACCCTCACCCTAGCCCTCTCCCGGAGGGAGAGGGGACTGAATGGGGGATGCTCAAGAGGTATGCCGACCTGAAAGTGCTTCGCCGAATCCATAATCGACGAGAGCTTTCAGGTCGACGGATTACGCAAGACACCTCGGTCGGCCCCCTCTCCCTCTCCCGGAGGGAAAGGGAGAGGGAGAGGGATGCTCAGGAGATACGCCGACCTGATATTGCTTTAGCGAATCCACAATCGACCCAACCTTCCAGGTCGATGTAGACCGCAAGACACCTCGGTCGGCCCCCTTTCCCTCCGGGAGAGGGCTGGGGTGAGGGTAGTTCTTGACGTTAGCGTTGTTTCAGGCGGTCAATGACCACGGCCAGCAACAGGATCGAACCCCGAATCACATACTGATAAAACGTATCGATGTTCTTCAGGTTCATCGCGTTCTCGATGATCGCCAGAATCAACACCCCGGCAATCACATGGCGGATCATGCCGATGCCGCCGCTCAGCGAAACCCCGCCCAGCACGCAAGCCGAGATCACCGTCAGTTCAAAACCCTGACCAATCATTGGCTGCCCGGAAGTCATCCGCGAGGCCAGGATCACCCCCGCCAGCGCGCCGATCACACCGTGCACGGCGAAGATGATGATCTTGGTGCGGTCGACGTTGACGCCCGCCAACAGTGCCGCTTCCTGGTTGCCACCGATGGCCATGGTGTTGCGCCCATAGGTGGTGTAATTCAGCAGCCAGCCGAAAAACAGGAAGCAGACAATGGTGATCAGGATCGGCACCGGCACGCCGAACAACTGGCCGTTACCGAAGACGAAGAAGGATTCCTGCGAGACGCCGACCGCTTTGCCGTTGGCAAAGATATAAGCCAGACCGCGAACGATCTGCATGGTCGCCAGCGTCGTGATCAACGCATTGACGCGCAACTTGGCAATCACGATGCCGTTGATCAGCCCGACGATCAGGCCCATCACCAGCGCCGCACTGACCCCGAGAAACACGCTGTTGGTGTCACGCATCACCACTGCCGCGACCACGCCGGCACAGGCAATCACCGAACCAACCGAGAGGTCGAAGTGTCCCGACGCCAGGCAGTAAAGCATGGTGCACGCGGCGATGCCGGTGGTGGAAATCGCCAGGCCCAGACCGCGCATGTTCAGCGGCGAGAGGAAGTTGTCGATCAGCAGCGTGCAGGCGACAAAGATGCCGATCGCCGCCAGCAGCATGACCCAGTCATCAAGGAAGCGCCGCAGGTCCAGCGGTTTGCGCTCGGTCGGCAGGGTTTCGTTTTGGGTAGTCATCATAGTCACCTCTCAGTTCGCCACGCCGTCAGCGCGGTGGCGTGGCAAAGCCAGTTGCAGCAGGTTGGATTCATTGGCCTGGTCGCGGCTGACTTCGCCACGCAGGGCGCCTTCGCACAGCACCAGGATGCGGTCGGAAATGCCCATCACTTCCATCAGATCGCTGGACACCACGATCACCGAAATGCCGTCGGCGGCGAGGTTGTGGATGATCTGGTAGATCTCGGCCTTGGCGCCGATGTCGATGCCACGGGTCGGTTCGTCGAGCAGCAAAACCTTCATCGGCATCGACAGCCAGCGGCCGAGAATGGCCTTCTGCTGGTTGCCGCCGGAAAGGAACTTGATCTGCTGGCCGGCGTGCGGGGTTTTCACTTTCAGGGCCTTGATCTGCTTGTCGGCGTTGCCCTTTTCCCACAGGCCACGGATCAGGCAGCCAAGCCCGGAATGCGCACCACGGGCACTGATGTTGATGTTCTCGGCGACGCTGGCCAGCGGGATAATGCCTTCCTTCTTGCGGTCTTCCGGGCAAAGCAGAATGCCGGCGGCAATCGCGTCACGGGGCGAGCGCAGTTTCAGTTCGTGACCACGCAATTCGAGGCGTCCGGCGGTGTTGCGCTCCAGGCCACTGAGCAGACGAAACAGCTCGGTGCGCCCTGCCCCCACCAGGCCGAACAAGCCAAGGATTTCGCCCTTGTGCGCTTCGAAACTGATTGGCTCGCGCAGGCCCGGGCCAAGTAAACCGTCGACTTTCAACGCCACGGCGCCACGGGGGCGATGGCGGTAATCGTAGATGTCCTGAATGTCGCGACCGACCATGCAGGTCACCAGTTGATCGTGGGTCAGCTGGCTCATGTCTTCAAACGTGCGCACGTAGCGGCCGTCCTTGAACACCGTCACGGCGTCGCAAATGCGGAACACTTCTTCCATGCGATGGGACACGTAGAGCACGACTTTGCCCTCATCGCGCAGGCGCCCGATGATCGCCATCAAGCGATCGATCTCGCGTGCCGAGAGGCTGCTGGTCGGTTCGTCGAAAGCGATGACGTGAGCACCACGAGACAACGCTTTGGCGATTTCCACCAATTGGCGCTGGCCCAGCGACAAGCGCCCGACTTTGGTTTGCGGATCGATTTCGTCGGCCAGGCCTTTCAGGCAATTCAAGGCTTTCTGGCGCAGTTCGCTGCGATTGATCAAACCGAAACTGGCCGGCAGATGACCGAGAAACAGGTTCTCGGCGACGGTCATTTCCGGAACCAGATGCAGTTCCTGGTGAATCACCGCGACACCGCTGCCAATGCTGTCGGCAGTCGACTTGAACGCCATCGCCTGCTCGCCGATCTGCAGTTCGCCGCTGCTCGGAATATAGGCGCCACCGAGGATTTTCAGCAGCGTCGACTTGCCCGCACCATTCTCGCCCATCAAGGCATGAACCTGGCCGGGGTGGGCGACGAAGCTGATGCCATCGAGCGCTTTTACCCCGGGAAAGGTCTTGCCGATCCCGTTGAAACGCAGGCTGCCGCTGGCGCCATGTTGTTGTTCTTGTGTCTGTACTTGCGCGTGCATAAAGCCACCTCTTCACACCGAAAAACGGCCCGGCTGCCCGGGCCGTCGCTGCCTCAGTTCCACAAGCCGATTTTTTCCAGCTCTTGCTTGAAGTTTTCGCGGGTGATCAGGGTGACGTCATCCATGGCGGTGTACTTCGGCGGTTCTTTGCCGGTGGTGATCCACTCGTACATCATCTCGGCGGTTTTGTAGCCTTCGATGTGCGGACTAGGCAGCATCGAACCGAAGAAGCCGCTGTTAGGTTTCTTCAACTCTCCAATGGCGTCGGTGCCGTTGATGCCGATGCCGATTACGTTGCTCGCGGCAAACCCGGCCGCTTCGGTAGCACGCACGCCGCCAAGCACGGTGTTGTCGTTCATGCCGCCGATGATCAGGTTTTTCGCCGCACCCGGCAGTTTCACCAGCGCCGAGTTGGTGGCGTCCATGCTGCCTGGTACGTCGAGGGTTTTCAGCGCGGCGAAGAGGATGTGGTCTTCCGGCATGCCGGCCTTCTTCAGGGCATCGACCGAACCGTCGGTGCGTTTCTTGCCGGTGTCGAGTTCGTTGTAGGTATTGACCACCGCGTAGGTGTCTTTCCAGTCCCAGTTACGCTTTTTCGCTTCGGCAGCCATGGCGGCGCCCTGCTTCTGGCCGACTTCGAACGCGGCCATGCCCAGGTACGGCACGTCTTCCATGAATTTGCCGTTGGCGTCGACGAAACGGTCGTCGACGGCAATCACTTTCAGATCGTTGATCTTGGCCTTGGCCATGATGGCCGGGCCGAGGGACACGTCCGGCGGGCAAATCACGAAGCCCTTGGCGCCGTTGGCAGCCAGGCTGTCGATGGCCGAAAGAGTTTTTTCGCCATCGGGCACAGCAATCTTGATCAGTTCGAAGCCCTTGTCCTTGGCGGCTTTCTCGGCAAAAGCCCATTCGGTCTGGAACCACGGTTCTTCGGCCTGCTTGACCAGAAAACCGATCTTCACCGCGTCGGCGGCGAGCAGCGCACTGCTCAGGCTGAACGCAGTGACCGCCAGGGCAGTGCTGCACAGGGTACGAATCCCGAAACGACGTTTCATCAGATGACTCCTTGTTATTTTTTTTGAGCAAATTAAACAGCTTGTGGCGAGGGAGCTTGCTCCCGCTGGGCTGCGAAGCGGCCCTAAAACCGGTTACCTCGGTCAATCAGACACACCGCATAGCCCGAATTTACGACTGCTAGGCAGCCGAGCGAGAGCGACCTCCCTCGCCACAGGTGTGGTGGCGTGACACGTGCTGCTGCGAAGCTGTTTGAAAATAGTCATATCGTATGATGATTGGATTTCAAGCGTAGTTCAGCGCTGGAAATCCGTTCTGTTCAGTCGTGGTACATCACCGAGCGACCACCATCGATGGTGATGCACGAGGCGTTGATAAACGGTGCTTCATCGCTGGCCAGAAACACTGCGGTCATCGCCACTTCGATCGGCTGGCCGATGCGCTTGGGCGGATGCAGGTCGAAGGCGCGCTGCCGCTCGGCGTGGGGATCGGCAAAGCCGTTCCAGTAATCGACGTTCAGTTGGGTTTCGATGTAGCCCGGGGCGATGGCGTTGACGCGAATGCCTTTGGCCGCATATTCGATGCCGAGGGCGCGGGTCAGGCCGAGCAAGCCGTGCTTGGCCACCGGGTACGGAAAGCAGCCAGGAATAATGTGGCTGGAATGGGTCGAGGCGATGTTGATGATGCTGCCGACGCCCTGCTCGATCATTTGCGGCAGCACGGCTTTGCAGCCATACCAGGCGCCATCCAGATCAATGGCGAAGCAACGGTGCCAGTCTTCCTCGGTCATCTGCAGCGGATCGCGGAACACATTGACCCCAGCGCAGTTGACCAGCACGTCGATGCGGCCATGCAATTCCACGGCGCGTCTGGCAAGGGCATGCAGATCCTGCTGATTCGACACATCGACCTTCAGTGCGTGCACGTCATGGCCTCGTGCACGCCAATGGGCGGCGACCTGCTCGACCTTGTCAGCCTGGATATCGCTGATCAGCAGCCTGGCCTGCTGTGAGGCGAAGGCGGCAACGATCGCTTCGCCAATGCCCTGAGCGGCGCCAGTCAGCAGCACAACCTTGTTTTTCAGGCGTTCGCCTTTTGGCGGTGGCGGCACGGCAGGCAATGTGAGCGCTTCAACCATGATTCAGGCCTCCCGCGCGCAGACGCAAAAAAACCGGGCATCGGTCGATGTCCGGTTTTCACGGCTTGGGAAAAGAAACAGGCAAGCGTCGCCAACGGCATTGAGCCGTGACGAAAGGCGGATCCCGCCTAAGCGGGCGACAAGAATTCGCTGCATCACTTCACCTGTTTTGTTCTTTTAAGTGTGAGTGCGTGTTACTGCTGGAGCCGACTATAAACCCGACCCGCAAATAATCTCAATATATAATTTTGCATCCCATATTTTGGGATTTAACCGGCAAAACGCGTACAGAGTTTTCCTGCAACATCGACGCCCATGCTCAGCACCGCACCATCAAGTGGATGGTTGAGCGGACTTTTTGCACTGGTGATGTACAAGGTTTTCAGGTCTTCACCACCGAATACGCAACTGGTCGGGCGACTGACCGGCAGATCGATTCTGCGATCCACTTGCCCGTCCGGCGTCAGGCGCAACAGGCAACTGCCGTCCCAGCGCGCATTCCACACATAGCCTTCGGCATCCATGGCTGAGCCGTCGGGGCCGCCGTGCTGATCGGATGAGTAGAAAACCTGTGGCGCATCGAGACTGCCGTCGGTGCGGATGAAATATCGATTGAGCGTGCTGTCGAGACTTTCGCCGAACAGCAGCGTGGTGCCGTCGTCGCTCCACAGCAGGGTGTTGGGAATGCCCAGACCGAGCAGCAGCGGCGTGACGCGCTGATCGGGATCGACGCGGAACAGGCCACCGGAACGCCGCACGATCGGCAGATCCTCGCCGTGCTCGCCGATGTTGTTCTGCATGGTGCCGAGCCACAAGCGGCCCAGCGCATCACAGCGGGCTTCGTTGGGCCGATTGCCCGGTTGCGGGTCGGCAACGCAGAACAGGGTCAAGCGTGGCTCGAGCCCGGGAGAATCGAGATCCAGTCGATACACGCCGCTGCTCAACGTGACCAGCGCATCGCCGCTGGCGCAGGGAATGAAGGCAGAGATGTGCTCGGGCATTTGCCAGATCTGCACGTTCTGGCCAATCAGGCGTAATGCTTGTTTGCCAGCGATGTCGACCCAGTACAACGCCTGGGTCGGCGCATCCCAGAACGGGCCTTCGCCGAGTAGCGCGCGGTGTTGGGTCAGGGCGGTGCAGGTCATCTGGAATCCTTCATGTTCTTGTTGTTCGCATTGTAGGAGTGAGCCTGCTCGCGATAGCGGTGTATCAGTCGACATCATTGGTAGTGAACCACCGCTATCGCGAGCAGGCTCACTCCTACAGGGGATCTCGGTGTTCAGCTGGCTTTCCGGTCGGCCATGACTTTCGGGTAAAAGCGTTTTATCGCCAGATCGGCATTGTCGATCAAGGTCATGCACGCCCACACGCCACGGGTCGAATCCCGTGCGGCGATGGCGTCGGCCATGTCTTTATGGATCGGCAAGGTGCGACGCAGTTCATCGGGGTCGGCGGCGGAGACTTCGAACGACACCGCCAGCAACGCGCCGAGGGCCGGTACCATTTGTTCGATGAACTGATTATGGCTGGCGGCCAGGATGCATTCGTGGAAAGCCTGGTCGGCGCGGTTGTAATCGATGCCACTGTCGACCGCACGCTCCAGCGCATTGAAGGCCAGTTGCACCGCTTCGATCTGCTCCGGGGTCGCCCGTTCACAGGCCCAGCACACCGCCATCGGCTCAATGGTGCGGCGCAAATCCAGCAAGTCATCGACGAAATTTTCCGGCAAGCCATTGCGCGACAGCCAACCCACCACTTGCGGATCGAACAGATTCCAGCGCCGCACCGGCAATACCCGCGTGCCGACTTTCGGCCCGACTTCGAGCATGCCTTTGGCGACGAGGGTTTTGATCGCTTCGCGAATCACCGTACGGCTGACACCGAGTTGCTCGCCCAGATCCGCCTCGACCTTGATGGTCTGCCCAGGTTTGACCTGGCCAGCGGCAATCCAGCTGCCCAGCCAGTCAACGGTCGACGCATGAAAGCTGCTGGACATGGACACCTCAAGGCGAATCGCGATGGGTGACTACGCTAATCATCATACGAATAACAGTCAACCGGGATTTTCCGCTGGAACACGAAACAGATGTAGGAGTGAGCCTGCTCGCGATAGCGGTGTACCAGTCAATGCAAATATCAACCGTCATACCGCCATCGCCAGCAGGCTCACTCCTACAGGGGATTTATTCAGGGTTCGAGACCGATGCGAAAGAACTCGCCGCCGCTCCACATGCCGAGCCAGCGCTGACCATCGATCTCGCGGCTCACCGCCAGTTCCACCAGTTGATAAAACACATTGCGGTGAATCAGCGCTTCCAGATTGCTGCGCACATGCACATAGGGCGCAGGCTCCTGGGTCTCAGGATCAATCTCGACGCGAATCGGATGCTCGGGTCCCGCTTCGGTGGTTTCCTCGACATTGGTAGTAAAGCGCAAAAGCTGCGTCTCGCCCTCGCCTTGCACTTCCACCGCAACCGCCACAAACGGCGCGTCATCGACCTTGATGCCGACCTTCTCGACCGGGGTAATCAGGAAGTAATCATCGCCATCGCGGCGGATGATGGTGGAGAACAATTTGACCATGGGCTTGCGCCCGATCGGCGTGCCCAGGTAGTACCAGGTGCCATCGCGGGCGATGCGCATGTCGATGTCGCCGCAGAAATCCGGGTTCCACAAATGCACCGGTGGCAGGCCTTTGGTCTTGGGAATCTGTCCCAGCAGGTCATTGGCTGTTTGCGGGTCACTCATGGCGTACTCCTTGATTACTGGTCGCCGATCCCCAGCAGGCTGCGTGCGTACTGCGCCAGCGGCGGACCGATGAGGTCTTCGGGTTTGGAGTCATGGAACGTCAGTAAACCGCCACGACTCTTGATCCGTGCAGTATCAATCAAATACTGGGTGCTGGTCTCGATCAACATGATCTGAATCACGCCGCCGTCGATACCGAGGCGATCCACCGCTTCCTGATCCAGCCACTCGTCGGAGTTGCCGATGCGGTCGTCTGCCTTGGCGAAACGTGTGTAGAGCAGGTAATGCGCGCCGGCGTCGCGGGCTTCGCCCATGGCCTGGTCGAGGCCTTCCGGCGCACGGGCGCGGCGGACCATCGGGAAGTATTCGACGAAGCCCTTGAAGGCTTCTTCGGCGACCACATTCGGCCGTGGATAGGAACCACCCGGCGGCGCGAATGCGCCCTGGGCGATGAAGATGAACGAGTCCGGCTGAATGCGGATATTGTTCACCCGGCGGCTGTCGCTATGGTCCAGAAGTCCCGCATCGCTCATGTGATAGCGAGTGCCTTCGGCCATGTCGCTGACATTCATGCAGCCGCCAAGCGCCAAAACGGCCAGCAGCAAAACCAGGCTACGCATCCTATTCCTCCAGAAGCCGGTGTCGGAAAACCGGCGAATGGCCGTTGGATGCAGCTTTTGCGCCAGCTCGGCCAATTCGGTGACAGAGGCATTCGCGAGCAGGCTCGCTCACACAGGGAAATGCATTTTCAAGGTGGGAGCGAGCTTGTTCGCGAAAGCGGTAGATCAGCCGCCAATAATCTTCATGACCGTAGCGCCGCCAGAGAAAGCCACCTCTTGCTTGTCACCCAACGCCTTGACCAGCAAACCCTGCAGCGCCGGCAACGCCTGATGCCGCGGCTTGTCGAGCAAATCGCCGACGTAGTGACGGTTGCTCGACGACAGGCAGCCATGCAGCCAACCGGTCGACGACAGGCGCAAGCGCGAACAGGTGCGGCAGAACGGCACGCTTTCATTGGCGATCACGCCGAAGGTGCCGCGACCGGGAATCGCGTAGCGTACGGCCGTGGCATCCACAGGCGCGTCGGTCTGGGCGTATTCATAACGTTCGCCGATCAGACCGAGCAACTGCTCAAGGCTGACGAACTGCTGCAGGAAGGCGTTCGAGTCTTTGGCCAGGTGGCCCATGCGCATCAACTCGATGAAACGCAGTTCAAAGCCGCGTTCCAGACAATAATCGAGCAGCGGCATGACCTGATCGAGGTTCTGCCCGCGCAACGGCACCATGTTGACCTTGATCTTCATCCCGGCGGCGGCAGCCTTATCCATACCATCGAGCACGCTGGCCAGATCGCCGCCACGAGCGATGCTGCGAAAAGCAGCGGCATCAAGAGTATCGAGGGAAACGTTGATTCGACGCAGACCGGCATCCACCAGCAGCGGCAGTTTTTTCGCAAGAAGTTGACCGTTGGTGGTCAGGCTGATGTCGTCGAGGCCCATCTGGCCGACGGCAGTCATGAACGATTCGAGCTTGGGGCTGACCAGCGGCTCGCCGCCGGTGATGCGCAGGCGCTCGATGCCGGCCGCCTCGATCAGGTATTCGACGCCCCGCGCCATGGCTTCGGCCGACAGTTCATCCTGCGCAGCGACCAACCGCTTGCCGTTAGGCACGCAGTAGGTACAGGCATAGTTGCAGGCAGAGGTCAGGCTGATGCGCAGATTGCGAAAACGCCTGCCTTGACGGTCAACGATCATGAAACACTCCGGCGAAAGAAAGTCGAGCGCGCAAAACTTGACTGAGAAATCAGGTTTTAGCAAGCCCTATGCCTGAGTATATTCCTGCGCTACTGCGCCATGTAGCGAAAACATGGCGCAATCAGATCGCTGAATGGCTCAAGTGCTCGGCGTTTCCGGGTCGCGCTTGCGCTTGTTGCCCATGCGCACGCCGATGTCCATCAGGAACTGGAAGAAGCCTTCCTGATCTTCCAGCACATTGCTCCAGAACGGCGAGTGATACAGCGCCACCGCGCCGTGCACCAACGCCCAGGATGCGCAGTAGTGGAAGTAAGGCGGCACGTCTTCGAGCTTGCCTTCGCTGATGCGACCCTTGATGAGCAGGGTCAGGCGTTCGAAGTTCGAGGCACGGATCTTGTGCAGTTCCTCGACCATCTCCGGCACCTGATTGCCCTTGACCACTTTCTCTTCGAGGCGGTCAAACAGGCGATAGCGCTGCGGGTCGCGCATGCGGAATTCGAAGTAGGCGCGAGACAGCGCTTCCTTGTCCTTGTCGACATCGGCCGAATGCAGCAGCTCGTTCAGATCGCGCTCGTAATCGAGCATCAGGCGCAAGTAGATCTCGGCCTTGGATTTGAAGTGCTTGTAGATCGTGCCTTTGCCGATACCCACGGCATCAGCAATCATCTCGACGGTGACACTGTCTTCACCCTGGTCGAGGAACAGCTTGAGCGCGGTATCGAGAATTTCCTGCTCGCGGCGACGAAATTCACGGACCTTACGAGGTTCTTTATGCATAAGAAAAAGGTCTGAAGGGTCAAAATTCGAAGCCGCGTATTATGCCTAACTTGCACAAAAAAGCACGGTTCATCGACCAAATCTGTGTTTCTTGTTCATGTCGAGAACGATTTGAGTGCAATGAGAACTCAACTGAAGCAAACGTATTCCAAATTTGTTTAAAAACCCCGACCGGCTCACTGGACTGAACGCCAGACTGATCAATACTTGAACTGTCGGCCGACATCTCCCCCAAGTGTCGCGCCGGTAAAGGTACCAACGGACCGCGTGCCTTTGTTTTACTCCTAATGGTCTTAACCCGGATTCACCCCCCAGAACCCGGGTTTTTTTTGCCTGCGATTTGGTCAGCCGTCACAGGGCAGATTTAACACTCGCCAGCGGGAACAGACGCTTGAAATTTTCTGTGGTCTGCTCGGCAAAGCGCTCGTAGTTCTCACCACGCAGCATCGCCAGAAACTCCGCGACTTCGCGCACGTACTGCGGCAGGTTCGGCTTGCCGCGATAAGGAATCGGCGCCAGATACGGCGAATCGGTTTCCACCAGCAGGCGATCGGCCGGCACTTTGCTCGCCACATCGCGCAGCGCGTCGGCGTTGCGGAACGTAACGATGCCTGACAGGGAAATGTAATAGCCCATGTCCAGCGCCGCTTTCGCCATGTCCCAGTCTTCGGTGAAACAATGCAACACACCGGCCTGGGGCAACGCCGCTTCGCGCAGCAGTTCGAGGGTGTCGGCACGCGCGCCGCGAGTGTGGATGATCACCGGCTTACCGGTCTGCTGCGCCGCCTGCAGATGCAGGCGAAACGACTCCTGCTGCAATTCGGCGGCTTCCGGCTCGTAGTGATAGTCGAGGCCGGTCTCGCCGATTGCCACCACTTTCGGGTGGTTGAGTTCGTGCAACAACCAGTCAAGCGCCGGTGCCGCGCCCGGATGCACATCCAGCGGATGCACGCCCACCGAACAGTCGACGTCGGCATAACGCTCGGCGAGGGCTTTGACGTCGGCGGCGTTGTCGGCACTGACGCCGATGCACAGAAAATGTCCGACCCCGCGCTCACGGGCCGCAGCAAGTGCGGCATCCAGCGAGCCGTCATGGGCGGCGAGGTCGAGGCGATCAAGGTGACAATGGGAATCTACGAGCATAAAAAAGACTGCAACTTACATCGTATGAGTGGGACGGTCGGATTTCAGCGCTCCGGCCAGATGAGTTTCGATGCGACTGCGCGCGGTGTCGTCGCCGTCGTTGAATTGCACGCCGACGCCGGCGGCGCGATTGCCTTGCGCGCCTTTGGGGGTGATCCAGGCGACCTTGCCGGCGACCGGAATTTTTTCCGCTTCATCCATCAGGTGCAAAAGCATGAACACCTCGTCGCCCAACCTGTAGCTTTTGTTGGTCGGGATGAACAGACCACCGTTCTTGATGAACGGCATATACGCGGCGTAAAGCACCGACTTGTCCTTGATGGTCAGGGACAGGATGCCGTTACGCGGCCCCGGGCTGACAGGTTCAATCATGTTCACCTCCACTGCTGATCTTCAGAGTCTAGGTACACATTCTTATCTTTGACCAGGCAATCCCACCCATTGCACCAACAACGCTTCCAGCAACAGCGCCGGATTGAGGTTGGCCTTGCTCAGGACTTTCTGCCGTTGGGCGAGAATCCAGTCCTGAATCTCCAGCACTTTGCCCTGCGCGCTTTTCTGCGCCAGATATTGCACAACCTTGCGCATATCGGCCAGGCCAAGGCCGGCTTCGTCCTGGGTCAACTGATAGCGCAGGATCAGGCTCGACCAGTCGCAGAACCAGTCGAACAGACGCAGCATCGGAATGCTTTTCCACTCTTCCGCCAGCTGCGTCGGCGATTGCTGCCCTTTGAGCAACTTCTTCACGCCTTCGACCACTAGCGCGCGCTGTTCACGCACGCCCTGGGCTTGCAGGCTGACCGCCATCAGCGGCGAGCCGGCGGCGAGGGTCAGCAGTTCGACGCGTTCTTCTTCGGCGCGATCCGGCAGCGCCTGAGCCAGCCACTCCAGGCTCATCGCCTCACCCGGCAGCGGGCAGGCCTGCTGCACGCAACGGCTCTTGATGGTCGGCAACAAACGGCTCGGCTGATGGCTGACCAACAGCAGCACGGTATCCCCTGAGGGCTCTTCGAGGCTTTTCAGCAAGGCGTTGGCAGCGTTGATGTTCATCGACTCGACCGGCTCGATCAGCACCACTTTGCGCCCGCCGAGCTGCGCGGTCTGCACGACGAAACTGACCAGATCACGAACCTGATCGACCTTGATCGCCTTGTCCGCTTCTTCCGGCTGCAGAATGTAATTGTCCGGGTGACTGCCGGCCTTGAGCAGCAGGCAGGATTTGCACTCGCCACAGGCCTCGGGGGTTGGCCGCTGGCACAGCAGGCTGGCCATCAGACGTTCGGCAAGCGCACGTTTGCCGATCCCGGCAGGGCCGTGCAGCAGATACGCGTGGGCGTGCTGACTGCGTCCGGCCAGTTGCTGCCAGAGGTTGTCCTGCCATGGATAGGCCTCAGCCACGGGCCAGCTCCAGCAGATTCGGCAGCAAGGTGTCCAGCGATTGCTGGACCTTGGCCAATGGCTGACCGGCATCGATGCGCACATAGCGCGAAGGGTCGGCTTCGGCGCGTTTCAGGAACGCATTGCGCACGCTTTCGAAAAACGCCCGCCCTTCCAGTTCGAAACGGTCCAGTCGACCACGGGCACTGGCACGGGCCAGACCGATTTCCACGGGCAGATCGAAAATCAGCGTCAGATCGGGACGCAAGTCGCCCTGCACGAAAGTCTCCAGAGTGGCGATGCGCTCCAGCGACAAACCCCGACCGCCGCCCTGATAGGCGTACGTCGAATCGGTGAAGCGATCACACAGCACCACCGCGCCACGGGCCAGCGCCGGGCGAATCACCTCTGCCAGATGCTGCGCGCGTGCGGCGAATACCAGCAACAACTCGGCGTCCGGGTGCATCACTTCGTCGGCCGGTGTCAGCAACACCTCGCGAATCCGCTCGGCCAGTGGCGTGCCACCCGGCTCACGGGTGAGCACCACTTCGATACCGGCGGCGCGCAGGCGCTCGGCGAGGTATTCGCGATTGGTGCTCTTGCCCGCGCCTTCCGGGCCTTCCAGGGTAATAAACAAGCCAGTCACAGGCAGTCCTTCATCAAAGTCATCGCGCGTTCTGCGGTGCAGCGGCGTCCGGTTCTTGGGCTGGCGCCGGATCTTGCGGCGGCGCTTTCGATGGCACTTCGGGCAGCGCCTCGGGCGCGGTGTTCGGCGAAGCGGCCGGAATCGCCTCATCGGTGGCCGGCGCCGTTTCGGGCGCGTTCACTGGCGCCGGGCTGGAACGGTAATCGGCACGGCGTTTGAGCTGGTACTCGCGCACTGCGTTGTTGTGCGCATCCAGATCATCGGAAAACACATGGCTGCCATCGCCACGAGCGACGAAATACAGGCTGCTGCCGTCTACCGGATTGAGCGCAGCGTGAATCGCTTCGCGTCCGACCATCGCAATCGGCGTCGGCGGCAAGCCGGGAATCACGTACGTGTTGTAAGGCGTCGGCTCTTTCAAATGCGCGCGGGTCAGTTTGCCGGTGTAGCGATCACCGAGGCCATAAATCACCGTCGGGTCGGTCTGCAACTGCATGCCCAGCGCCATCCGCCGCACAAAGACGCCGGCAATCTGGCCGCGTTCCTGCGGTACGCCGGTTTCCTTCTCGACCAGTGAAGCCATGATCAGCGCTTGATAGGGTTCGGTGTAAGGCACATCGGCGGAACGCTGCGCCCACTCTTTGGCAAGCACTTCGTCGAGGCGGTCAAAGGCCTTCTTCAGCAGCTCGGCATCGGACATGCCGCGCACGAAACGATAGGTGTCCGGGAAGAACCGGCCTTCAGGGAACAAGCCCTTATGGCCAATCTTGGCCATGACGTCGCCGTCGCTCAGACCGTTGAGGGTCTGCTCGAGCTTGTCGTCCTTGGCCAGGGCGGCGCGCACTTGATGGAAAGTCCAGCCTTCGACCAGGGTCAGGCTGTACTGAACCACGTCGCCGCGCTTCCACGAATCGATCAGACCGTTGACGGTCATGCCCGGCTGCATGCGGTACTCGCCGCTGTGAATCGGCGTGCCGGCGAGGTTGAAGCGCCAGTAGACGCGCAGCCAGAACGCGTCCTTGATGACGCCATCGGTCTCGAGTTCAAGGAAGGTACGGGTCGGAGTGGAGCCTTTCGGCACATCCAGCAGTTGCTCCTGCGTGATGTTCAGGGGCTGTTCCAGTGCCGAATGAATTTTCCAGGCGCTGGCGCCCAACAGCAGCCCTGCCAGAACCAGTCCGGTTTCCAGCAGCAGCAAAAGTTTACGTCTCACGAATCAAGCATCCAGTAGCGCGCGGGCAATGGTTTGCAGTTTACGGGTGAGCGGGCCAACCGGCCAGCTCAGTGCGGCACAGGCGCGTACCGGCCAGACGCCATAAACGCTGTTGCAGACAAACACTTCATCAGCCCATTGCAGGTGATCGAGGCTGATATCGGCGATTTGCGCAGGGATGGCCAGTGACTCGGCCTGAAACAATATTTCCCCGCGCATCACACCAGCGACGCCGCAGCGCTTCAAGTCGGGCGTGATCAGACCACCGTCGCGCACCAGGAAAATATTGCTGAACACGCCTTCGACGACGCGCCCGGCCTGATCGAGCATCAAGCCTTCGGCATGCTCGCTGTCCTGCCACTCGGCGCGGGCAAGCACCTGCTCGAGTCGATTCAGATGTTTGAGTCCAGCCAACAAAGGCTGCGTAGACAAGCGGGTGTTGCAGGGAAAGAGGCGGATGCCGTGCTCGGCATGGGCAGCGGGATAAGCCGCCGGCGGATTGCCTTGCAGAATGCGTCGGCCCTGCGCCGCAGGGTCGGGCGCATAACCGCGCAGACCGTCACCGCGAGTGAGGATGAGCTTGAGCACGCCCTCGCCCATCGCTGTCGCATAGCTCAGCAGCTCGTGGCGAATCAGCTCGATATCGGTAGAGATGGCCAGACGCATACAGCCCTCGGCCAGACGCGTCAGGTGCCGATCCAGCAGGATCGGCCGACCACTGCGCACAGCAATGGTCTCGAACAGACCATCGCCGTAAGCCAGGCCGCGATCTTTCAGCGACAGCGCGTCAGCCGGTTGACCGTCGACCCAGCTCTCCATCAGCCCGCGAACCGGCGGAACGCCAGAGTGCCGTTGGTGCCGCCAAAACCGAAGGAGTTGGACAGCACGACATCGATATCCATGTTGCGCGCAGTGTGCGCGACGAAATCGAGATCGCAGCCTTCGTCCGGCTCATCGAGGTTGATGGTGGGCGGTGCTACCTGGCTGTTGATCGCCAGCACGCTGAAGATCGCCTCGACGGCGCCCGCTGCACCCAGCAGGTGACCGGTCATCGACTTGGTCGAGCTGACCGCCAGCTTGTAGGCGTGATCGCCGAACACCGACTTGATCGCGTTGGCTTCGGCAAGGTCACCGGCCGGGGTCGAAGTTCCGTGAGCGTTGATGTACTGCACTTGATCGACATTGATCTTCGCATCGCGCAGGGCATTGGTGATGCAGCGCGCGGCACCGGCGCCGTCGGCGGGTGGCGAGGTCATGTGGAACGCATCGCCACTGGTGCCGAAACCGATCAGCTCGGCGTAGATCGTCGCGCCGCGCGCCTTGGCGTGTTCGAGTTCTTCAAGAACCAGCGCACCGGCGCCGTCGGACAGGACGAAGCCATCACGGCCTTTGTCCCATGGACGACTGGCGCGGGTCGGCTCGTCGTTGCGGGTCGACAGCGCACGGGACGCGCCGAAGCCGCCCATGCCCAGGCCGCAAGCGGCCATTTCCGCACCGCCGGCAATCATCACGTCGGCTTCGTCATACATGATGTTGCGCGCGGCCATGCCGATACAGTGCGTACCGGTGGTGCACGCGGTGGCGATAGCGTAGTTGGGTCCCTGTGCGCCCAGATGGATCGACAGGAAACCGGAAATCATATTGATGATCGAGCCAGGCACAAAGAACGGCGAGATCCGTCGCGGACCGGTCTCGTGCAGGGTGCGACTGGTTTCTTCGATGTTGGTCAGACCGCCGATACCCGAACCCATGGCCACGCCAATGCGCTCACGGTTGGCGTCGGTGACTTCCAGACCGGCGTTGCGCACGGCTTGAAAACCTGCGGCGAGGCCGTACTGAATGAACAGGTCGAGCTTGCGCGCTTCCTTGACCGACAGGTACTCCTCGACATTGAAGCCTTTGACCGAACCGCCAAAGCGGGTCGAATAGGCAGAAAGGTCGGTGTGTTCGATCAGACCAATGCCACTGCGGCCAGCCATAATGCCCTGCCAACTGCTCGGCACATCCGTGCCCAGTGGCGACAACATACCCATACCGGTGACTACGACGCGTCTACGCGACACAGCACTCTCCTTTTTCAAATGACGACTTTGCATCAGGCCTAAAGAAAAAACCGCACGCCATGATGGCAGTGCGGTTTTTCCATGACAGCAAGCAACGATTACAAACTATTACGCCTGGTGGCTGGTAACGTAGTCGATTGCAGCTTGTACAGTAGTGATCTTTTCAGCTTCTTCGTCAGGGATTTCGGTCTCGAATTCCTCTTCCAGAGCCATCACCAGCTCAACGGTGTCAAGGGAGTCGGCACCCAGGTCTTCTACGAAGGAAGCGGTGTTGACCACTTCTTCTTCTTTAACACCCAGTTGCTCGGCAACGATTTTCTTGACGCGCTCTTCGATGGTGCTCATACCTTGTTTTCACTCCTAATGGACAAATTCAGGCAGCTGGCCAGTGGGTAAGTGTATAGAAAGACTTTTCAGCTTTTCAACTGAAAGCTTCACTCCTCAAACCCTGCGACCCTCTGCCTATAAATAGATTGCAGCTTTATAACGGATTTTAGACAGCTCGTATGACATTTTTTTGAAGCAATCCGTCACATTTTACTTACATGTACATCCCACCGTTCACCGGGATTGTAGCCCCGGTAACGTATGCCGCACCGTCGGATGCAAGAAAAGCGACCACGGACGCGATCTCTTGAGCTTGTCCCAGACGACCCAGCGGAATCTGCGTCTGCAAGGCTTCACGCTGTGCTTCAGGCAGCTCGCGGGTCATATCGGTGTCGATGAACCCTGGGGTTACCGAGTTGACCGTAATCGAACGCGAACCGACTTCACGCGCCATCGCCCGGCTGAAACCTTCCAGACCGGCCTTGGCGGCTGCATAGTTTACTTGGCCGGCGTTGCCCATGGCACCCACCACCGAGCCAATACTGATAATTCGACCCCAACGTGCCTTGGTCATGCCGCGCAGAACGCCCTTGGACAGGCGATACAGACTGTTCAGGTTGGTATCGATCACGTCGTACCATTCGTCGTCTTTCATGCGCATCATCAGGTTATCGCGGGTGATACCGGCATTATTGACCAGAATCGCCACCGGCGCACCGAACTGCTCCTGAATGCCCGCCAGCACGGCGCTGACCGACTCGTCGCTGGTGACGTTGAGTTCGAAACCGGCACCCTGAATGCCGTTTTCCTTCAGGGTCGCAGCAATGCGCTCGGCGCCCGACGCGGAGGTCGCGGTGCCAACAACGATGGCGCCCTGACGACCCAGTTCCAGTGCGATGGCCTGGCCGATACCGCGGCTTGCACCGGTGACCAGTGCAACTTTACCTTGCAGACTCATGCAAGTTTCTCCTGATTCAGGCCTGCGCTGCACGAGCGGCAGCGAAGGCGTCTGGGGTATTGAGATTGGAAGTCGAAACGCCTTCGGCGCAACGTTTGTTCAGGCCGGCCAGGACTTTGCCCGGGCCGCATTCGACCAGATTCGTGGCGTCCTTGCCCGCCAGGGTCTGCACCGATTCAACCCAGCGCACTGGCTTGTAGAGTTGTTCCAACAGATCACGCTTGAGGGTTTCCAGATCGGCCGGCACTTGTGCGCTGACGTTCTGGACGACCGGGATCTGCGGCGCCTGCCAGTCGATGGCAGCGATCGACTCAGCGAAGCGCTCGGCAGCCGGACGCATCAGTTCACAGTGCGATGGCACGCTCACCGGCAACGGCATGGCGCGTTTGGCACCACGGGCCTTGCAGCCTTCGATGGCGCGCTCGACGGCTGCCTTGGCGCCGGCGATCACCACTTGGCCTGGCGAGTTGAAGTTCACCGCGCTGACGACTTCGCCTTGCGCCGCTTCGGCGCAGGCTGCCAGCACATCGGCATCTTCCAGACCGAGAATCGCGGCCATGCCGCCCTGCCCGGCCGGCACCGCTTCCTGCATCAACTGGCCACGGCGCTCGACGAGCTTGACCGCGTCAGCCAGGGTCAGGCTACCGGCGGCGACCAAGGCACTGTACTCACCCAGGCTATGACCGGCGACGAATGCCGGACGCGCGCCACCTTCAGCCAGCCACAGACGCCACAGGGCGATCGATGCGGTCAGAATGGCCGGCTGGGTTTTATCAGTTTGATTGAGCAGCTCTTCCGGCCCCTGCTGGGTCAATGCCCACAGGTCATAGCCCAGCGCAGCAGAGGCTTCTTGAAATGTTTCGAGGATCAGCGGATGTTGCGCGCCCAGCTCGGCCAGCATGCCGAGGGACTGCGAACCCTGTCCTGGAAAGACGAATGCGAGGGAAGCAGACATGTAACAAGCCCCTAATGATCTTGTCGTCGGAAAATAACGTCCCGCTCGGGACGGGAGAAACTGACAGTTTGGATGGCCCTTTGAACCGGGCGGTCACATTTAAGCATTGTCCGACGAAAACGCCTAAGACAACAGATCCTCCAGACGACCGTGGAGGCGCTCGGGCAGGTTCTCCTGAATCTCGATCAGCGCGCGCTGAATCGCACTCTGAAAGCCC
This sequence comes from Pseudomonas sp. FR229a, assembly GCF_030209115.1. Classification (NCBI taxonomy): domain Bacteria; kingdom Pseudomonadati; phylum Pseudomonadota; class Gammaproteobacteria; order Pseudomonadales; family Pseudomonadaceae; genus Pseudomonas; species Pseudomonas sp. FR229a. Next base: position 215,388 of record NZ_JARVSP010000012.1, read on the forward strand.
TGCACCCCGGCCGATCCGTGACTTTTCACGACGATGCCCTGCAAGCCGAGAAAGCTTGCGCCATTATGTCGCGCCGGGGCCAGATCGGCCTGCAGACGCTTCATCAACGGCATCGCGAGCGCACCTACAGCGCGAGAAGCCAGGTTTTTCTTGAACAGAGCCTCGATGCGCGCCGCGATCATCGTCGCCAGCCCCTCGCTGGATTTGAGCAGAATATTGCCGACGAAACCGTCACAGACCACCACATCGGCCTCGCCGCGATACAAGCCGTCGCCTTCGATGAAGCCGATGTAGTTGATCCCGCGCGCAGCCTGCAACAGCGTCGCCGCCAGCTTGACCTGCTGATTGCCCTTGATGTCTTCGGTGCCGATGTTCAGCAACGCCACACGCGGACGGGCAATCCCCAAGGTCTGCGCAGCCACCGAACCCATCACAGCGAACTGCAACAGGTGCTCGGCACTGCAATCGACGTTGGCGCCAAGATCGAGCAACTGGCAATAACCGGTCTGCGTCGGAATCGCCGCCACCATGGCCGGACGATCAATGCCGGGCAGCGTCTTCAGGACAAAACGCGACAACGCCATCAACGCCCCGGTATTGCCGGCACTGACACAGGCCTGCACCTTGCCATCGCGGAGCAATTCGAGGGCGACACGCATCGACGAATCCGGCTTGCCACGCAGGGCCTGAGCAGGTTTTTCGTCCATGGTGATGACTTCGCTGGCCGCAACAATCGTCAGGCGCGCGCGATCGGCAGCCGATTGGCCGTGGATCAGTTCTTCAAGAAGGGAGGGTTGACCGACGAGGGTCAGGTGCAACGAGGGCGTAGCAGACAGGCAAGCGAGACTGGCCTGAACAATGCTGCGGGGACCGAAGTCCCCGCCCATTGCGTCAATCGCGATGACTTGAGCGGACAAGTGATTACTCGTCAGCGCCCTTGTCGATCACTTTACGGCCACGGTATACGCCTTCTGGCGATACGTGGTGACGCAGGTGAACTTCACCGGTGGTTTTTTCTACAGACAGGGTGCTAGCCTCGAGAGCGTCGTGCGAACGGCGCATGTCACGGGCAGAGCGGGATTTTTTGTTCTGCTGAACAGCCATAATTGATTAACTCCTAAACGTTTGGGTCACGCTTTAACTGCGCCAATACACTGAACGGGTTGGACCGCGTTACCTCGTCCTCGCTCGGTTCGGGCTCATCTGCTCCCGCCGGCTGCTGGCATTCTTCCGGATGATGAGCAGGCACAATGGGCAAGGCGAGCAGAAGCTCCTCCTCGATCAGTGACTGCAGATCCAATGGATCTTCGCCCAGTTCCAGCACGTCATAACCTTTCGGCAACGACTGGGTATTCGCACCCTCCTTCACCACCGCGTAACTGCATTCGCTGTGGATCGGCAGGGTGACCAGCTCAAGACAACGCTGGCAAACCATTTTGACTTCGGTGTCGATAAAGCTGTGGATGACCACAGACTTACGTTCATCTCGTTCAAAAACGAATTTGGCCTGCACCGTACCGACATCGTCGGAAAGCGGGTCGCAGAGTCTCTTCAAATCGGCCAGCAGCAGTTCACCTTGAAGGGTGGTGCCACGGTCAGCCAATTTGCGCGGGTCAACGTGAGGTGGAATCGGGTCATTCAACATAGGCGCAGCATTATAGGGATGCACCCACCCATGTCAAAGGAAATTGTGCCCTGTCCGTCACTTGCGCGCCTCCGCTAGAATCCGCACCTGCCCCAGGAGACGTCCATGCTGCCTTTATTACTCGCTTCAAGCTCGACTTATCGCCGCCAATTGCTCGCCCGCCTGCACCTGCCGTTCGTCTGCAGCTCACCGGACATCGATGAAAGTCATCGCCCGGGCGAGTCCGCGCTCGGCCTGGTCAAACGTCTTGCCGAGGAAAAAGCCCGGGCCTTGGCGGACAGCCACCCTGCTCATCTGATCATTGGCTCGGATCAGGTCGCCGTCCTCGGCGAACAGATCATCGGCAAGCCGCACACCTTCGAAAAGGCCCGCGATCAGCTGATGGCCGCCAGCGGCGCGAGCGTGACCTTCCTCACCGGCCTGGCGCTGCTCAACAGCCAGACCGGGCAATGCCAGGTCGACTGCGTGCCGTTCACCGTGCACATGCGTCAGCTGGATCAGGCGCGCATCGAGCGCTACCTGCGCATTGAGCAGCCGTACGACTGCGCCGGCAGCTTCAAGGCCGAAGGCTTGGGTGTAAGCCTGTTTCAATCGACCGAAGGTCCGGACGCCACCAGCCTGATCGGCCTGCCGCTGATTCGCCTGATCGATATGTTGCTGGCCGAAGGTGTGCAAATCCCTTAAAAGCAAAAGATCGCAGCCTTCGGCAGCTCCTACAGAATCGGCGTCACCGCAAAAAAAAGCGAGTGAACATTAATCCTGTAAGAACTGCCGCAGGCTGCGATCTTTTGATCTACCGGCAATTTACCGCAACGAAGGCCCGTGGAAACCCATCCACATCGCCAATTGCTCCGCCACGCTGGCACCAAGCTTCTTCGAGAAACGATCGAACGGCGATTCCTGCACAGTGAAGTCCACCAGTTCCTTCTCGCCAATCACATCACGCGCCACCGAACTGGCACTGCCCAGGCCGTCGATCAGGCCCAGCGGCAGCGCCTGCTCACCCGACCAGACCAGCCCGGAAAACAGCTCCGGATGTTCTTTGTCTTTCAGGCGTTCGCCACGACCCTGCTTGACGCTGTTGATGAACTGCTTGTGCGTAGTGTCGAGCACGCCTTGCCAGAACGCGGTTTCTTCAGGCTTTTGCGGCTGGAACGGGTCGAGAAACGCCTTGTGCTCGCCGGAGGTGTAGGTGCGACGCTCAACACCCAGTTTTTCCATGGTGCCGACGAAACCGTAACCCGCCGCTGTCACGCCGATCGAGCCCACCAGACTGGCCTTGTCGGCGTAAATCTGGTCCGCCGCGCTGGCGATGTAGTAAGCACCGGAGGCACCTAGATCGGAAATCACTGCGTAGAGCTTGATCTCCGGGTGCAGAGCACGCAGACGCTTGATCTCGTCATAGACATAACCCGACTGCACCGGACTGCCGCCCGGGCTGTTGATGCGCAGGATCACGCCCTTGACCTTTTTGTCTTCGAACGCCGCGCGCAGGCTGCCCACGATATTGTCGGCGCTGGCTGGCTCCTTGTCGGCGATTACGCCGTCGATCTCGATCAACGCCGTGTAGTTCGGGCCGCGGGTGGCGCTTTTTTCCATGTCCATCAGCGGCGTGAACAGCAGCAGCGCAACAAACAGATAAACAAACGTCAGCAGCTTGAAGAAAATCCCCCAGCGCCGCGAACGGCGTTGTTCCTGCACACCAGCCAGCAGAGTTTTTTCCAACAGCTTCCAGCTTTTCGCGTCACCGTCGTCGGCACTTGCCTTGGCCGGTGCTTTCCATTCGTCGGTCATGCCATCTACCCCAGCAAAAACGTATTAAGCCCGCTGACCCAGCCAGGCATGCAATTCAGAAAAACGGTCGATCGACAGCCGCGGCTCAAACTGCTGCAGGGACTCGATCGATTGCGCGCCATAACTGACCGCCACCGAATCCATTCCCGCATTGCGCGCCATCAGCAGATCGAACGACGAATCACCGACCATCAACGCCTGCTCCGGGCGCACGCCGCAGTGGCTGACGATCTGCTCAAGCATCAGAGGGTGCGGCTTGCTGGCAGTTTCATCGGCGGCACGGGTGATATCGAAATAATCTTCCCAGCCATTGGCCTTGAGCACACGATCCAGTCCGCGCCGGTTTTTGCCGGTCGCCACCGCCAGGTGATAGCCCTGTTCGCGAAACGACGCCATCGACTCGACCACGCCTTCGAATAGCGGCGAAGGCACGGCTTCGGCAGCGATGTAGTGATCGGCGTAGTACTCGCGAAACGCGAGCAGTTCTGCGTCGCTGATTTCGGGGTACAGGGTGCGAATCGCTTCCGGCAAGCCGAGACCGATGATGCCTTTTACGGCGAAGTCATCGCGCAGCTCGAACCCGGAACGGCCGGACGCCGAATGCATGGCCTCGACGATCCGGTGAATGGAATCGGCGAGGGTGCCGTCCCAGTCGAAAATCAGCAGCTTGTAATCAGATGGGCGCACTCAATCGCTCCACGGTCTTGGCCCACATTTCGTCAACCGGTGCCTGAAGGGTCAGCTTGCCGCCATCGGGCAGCGGCACAGTCAGCATGTAGGCGTGCAGGAACAAGCGCTTGCCACCCAGATCGCGGATTTCCCTAGTGAAATCGTCGTCGCCGTACTTGCTGTCGCCGGCGATGCAATGCCCGGCGTGCAGGGTGTGCACACGAATCTGGTGGGTACGCCCGGTAACCGGTTTGGCCTCGACCATGGTGGCAAAGTCGCCGAAGCGGCGCAGCACCTTGAACACGGTCAGAGCCTCCTTGCCTTCATCGTTGACTTCAACCATGCGCTCGCCGGAACGCAGATTGCTCTTGAGCAATGGCGCACGGACTTGCTTGATCGATGTTGCCCAGTTGCCGCGGACCAGTGCCATGTAGCGCTTGTCGACGCCGTCGCCGCGCAGTTGCTCGTGCAAGTGGCGCAACATGCTGCGCTTCTTGGCGATCATCAGCAGGCCGGAGGTGTCACGGTCGAGACGGTGAACCAGTTCCAGCTCCTTGGCATCGGGACGCAACTGACGAAAGGCTTCGATCACCCCGAAATTCAGCCCGCTGCCGCCGTGAACCGCAATGCCGGCGGGCTTGTTGATCACGATCAGGGCTTTGTCTTCGTAGACAATCGACGCTTCCAGCCGCTGCAGCAGCCCTTGGGCCAGGGGCACCGGCTCGTCGCGCTCAGGCACGCGAACCGGCGGCACGCGCACGATATCGCCGGCCTGGAGCTTGTATTCGGGCTTGATCCGACCTTTGTTCACGCGCACTTCGCCTTTGCGCAAAATGCGGTAAATCAAGGTCTTGGGCACGCCTTTGAGCCGGGCGAGGAGAAAGTTGTCGATTCGTTGGCCGGCATACTCCGGCGAGACTTCAAGCAGTTGAACGCCTGGAGTCGAAGGGGCAGTAGTTGTCATGCCGCGGATGATAACAATTTTTATGGAATTGAAGCACTTAATCATTGCTGCTATAGTCGCGAACGCCGCCAAAAGCGGCCTGGACAGCGGAACCACGGTCAAAGACCGGCCCTGACCAACGCAATTCACCAGGGCGCGAGGCCGTCCTACGGGGCTTTCGCTACGTAACGGTGGAGTTTGCGGTTGTAACGAGCGCAGGTGACATGAGGCCTGAATTACACCGCCGAGCAGAGTTCTCACTCGCCCGGCAGGCAACATTCGAGGCCAGTTCACAAAGTGCAGTCGACTGCGAATGACCCCGAGCGAATGTTTCGGAAACATCGCCTGAATTAGCCATGATGCGTGACCTCCCCTTTCGGAGCTCACGGTAAATGCCAACCCGCTGCGGATTCTGCGCGCGGCAGCACCCGAATTATCAGGGATACGTGTAGGGTGGAGATGCACAACCGCCGGACTGTGTAGCAACAAGCTTTGATCAAGACGCTTCATCTCGTCCACAGCCGCTGGTTGATTCCTCCTCCTGACTGAGTGCTTAAGTAGCCACAGCAAGCAGGACGCGTACGTCGCGGTATCGGCCCAATTGGCCGGACATCGCTGGACACGGGAATGGCCAACCACTCCCGACGCACCTGACACCGACCGTGAGAAGTCGTGTGTGCCGAACGCCGTTTCCGGCAGCCCGGAAACCGACGGTACTACATGAAAAGAATGCTGATTAACGCAACTCAACCCGAAGAGTTGCGTGTTGCACTGGTAGATGGCCAGCGCCTCTACGACCTGGACATCGAATCCGGTGCACGCGAGCAGAAGAAGGCCAACATCTATAAAGGCCGCATCACTCGCATCGAACCAAGCCTTGAGGCTGCCTTTGTCGATTTCGGCTCCGAGCGCCACGGCTTCCTGCCCCTCAAAGAAATCTCCCGCGAATACTTCAAGAAAGCCCCCGAAGGCCGCGTCAACATCAAGGACGTCCTGAGCGAAGGCCAGGAAGTCATCGTTCAGGTCGAGAAAGAAGAACGTGGCAATAAGGGCGCCGCCCTCACCACTTTCATCAGCCTGGCCGGTCGTTACCTCGTGCTGATGCCGAACAACCCGCGTGCCGGCGGCATCTCCCGTCGCATCGAAGGCGAAGAGCGCAACGAACTGCGTGAAGCGCTGAACGGCCTGGTCGCTCCGGCCGACATGGGTCTGATCGTGCGCACTGCCGGCCTGGGCCGCAGCAGCGAAGAAATGCAGTGGGACCTCGACTACCTGCTGCAACTGTGGACCGCCATCAAAGAAGCTTCGCTGGATCGCTCCGCGCCATTCCTGATCTACCAGGAAAGCAACGTGATCATCCGCGCCATCCGCGATTACCTGCGCCAGGACATCGGCGAAGTACTGATCGACAGCGTTGAAGCCCAGGACGAAGCCCTGACCTTCATCCGCCAGGTGATGCCGCAGTACGCCAGCAAGATCAAGCTGTACGAAGACAGCGTGCCGCTGTTCAACCGTTTCCAGATCGAAAGCCAGATCGAGACCGCGTTCCAGCGCGTCGTGGAACTGCCTTCCGGCGGCTCCATCGTCATCGATCCGACCGAAGCCCTGGTGTCCATCGACATCAACTCGGCGCGCGCCACCAAAGGCAGCGACATCGAAGAAACCGCCCTGCAGACCAACCTTGAAGCCGCCGAAGAAATCGCCCGTCAGTTGCGCCTGCGCGACATCGGCGGCCTGATCGTCATCGACTTCATCGACATGACCCCGGCCAAGAACCAGCGCGCCGTGGAAGAAAAAGTCCGTGAATGCCTGGAAGCCGACCGCGCCCGTGTGCAGATCGGTCGCATCTCGCGCTTCGGCCTGCTGGAAATGTCCCGTCAGCGCCTGCGTCCATCGCTTGGCGAAAGCAGCGGCATCGTCTGCCCGCGTTGCAACGGCACCGGCATCATCCGTGACGTTGAATCGCTGTCGCTGGCCATCCTGCGCCTGATCGAAGAAGAAGCCCTGAAGGACCGCACCGCCGAAGTTCGCGCGCAAGTGCCGATCCCGGTCGCCGCGTTCCTGCTCAACGAAAAACGCAACTCGATCACCAAGATCGAACTGCGCACCCGTGCCCGCATCGTCATTCTGCCGAACGATCACCTCGAAACGCCGCACTTCGAAGTTCAGCGTCTGCGTGATGACAGCCCGGAAGCCGCAACCAACCAGTCCAGCTACGAAATCGCTGCGGCAGCTGCCGAAGTCGAAGAAGTCCAGCCAGCCGCTGCCACCCGTACTTTGGTTCGCCAGGAAGCTGCGGTGAAGACTGCGCCGCCCCGCGCCAACGCGCCGGTGCCGACTGAAGTTGCCCCTGCCGCCCCTGCTCCGGCACCGGTTGCCGCGCCTGAGCCGAGCCTGTTCAAAGGTCTGGTGAAATCGCTGGTCAGCCTGTTCGCCACCAAGGAAGAGCCAGCCGCACCGGTCGCCGCTGCGAAACCGGCTGCCACCGAGCGTCCAGCGCGTAACGAAGAGCGTCGCAACGGTCGTCAGCAGAGCCGCAACCGTAACGGTCGCCGCGATGAAGAACGCAAGCCGCGCGAAGAACGTGCTCCACGTGAAGAGCGTGCGCCGCGCGAACCGCGTGAAGAGCGTCAGCCACGTGAAGTCCGTGAGCCCCGTGAAGCTCGCAGCGAAGCACCGGTTGCCCGCGAAGAGCGCGCACCACGTGCCCCGCGTGAAGAACGTGCACCGCGCGCACCGCGTGAAGATCGCAAGCCGCGTGGCGAGCGTGAAGAACGCGTACGTGAACTGCGCGAGCCACTGGACGCCGCGCCAGTCGCAGCCGCAGCCACCGCTGCCGTGTCGGCTGAAGAGCGTCCGGCCCGTCAGCCACGCGAGGAACGCGCTCCGCGTCCGCCGCGTGAAGAACGTCAACCGCGCGCCGAACAAGCCGCTGCTGCCGTCGCTGAAGAAGAAGTGAGCACCCATAACGAAGAGCAACTGCCGGAAGACGGTCAGGACAGCGCCGAAGGCGATCGTCCACGTCGTCGCTCCCGTGGTCAGCGTCGTCGCAGCAACCGTCGCGAGCGTCAGCGTGATGCCAACGGCAACGTGATCGAAGGTTCGGAAGAGTCCGAGTCCGCTGAAAACGCTGGTGAGCCAAGCACTGCCGATCTGGCCGCTGGCCTGGCCGTCACCGCCGCCGTTGCCAGCAGCACCATCAGCGCGCCGGCTGAAGCCCAGGCCCACGAGCAGGCTGAACGCGCCACCGCCGCCACACTGGAAACTGCTCCAGTCGAAGCGCCGATTGTCGAAGCCACCACCCCTGTGGAAGTGACCGCTGCACCGGAAATCGAAGTGGCCCCGGTTCGCGAAGCCCAACCTCAGGCTGAAGCGGCGGCTGAACCAGAAGCTACCGTTGAAGCGCCAGCTGCCGTCACTGAGCCAGCGGTTGAAACCGTCACTGAAGACGTGACCAAAACCGTGCGTGAAGTTCGCGAAGAGCAGACTGCGTTCAACTGGGTTGCCGAGCCAGCCGTCACCGAAGCGCCAGCGCCAGTCGCTGAAGTCGAAGTGCCGCAGGCCATGGCTTCCGAGCCAGTAGTTGCAGCGGCCGAACCGGCTCCAGAGCCAGTGGTTGAAGCACCAGCTGTCGAAGCACCGGTTGCGAAAGCTCAGGTTGAAGAAGCACCAGCCGTAGTCGAAGCGCCTGCCCCAGTGGTTGAAGCACCGGCTCCGGTCAGCGCCCTGACGCCAAACGGCCGCGCGCCAAACGACCCGCGTGAAGTGCGTCGTCGCAAGCGTGAAGCCGAGCGTCTGCAGAAGGAAGCCGAACTGGCTGCCGCTGCGGCGCCAGTGGCTGCCGAACCAGCCGCTGCGGCTGAAGTGGTCGAGGCAGCCCCTGCCCCGATCGCGGAAGAAGCATCGGTTGAAGCGGTGATCGCTGAAGCACCACGCTCCGTTCAGGACGCGGTTGAACAGCGCGAAGAAGCCCAGGAAAAACAGCACGAGCCTAAACCACTCGTGTAATTCCTGAAGCCATTAAAAAGCCCCGCCAGGTGAAAGCCTGGCGGGGCTTTTTATTGACTGCGATTCAGGCCGCACCGATGTTCATTGTAGGAGTGAGCCTGCTCGCGATAGCGGTGTGTCAGTCAGCACACATTTAGCTGAACGACCGCTATCGCGAGCAGGCTCACTCCTACAGGGGATTTGTGCATGGCTCAGGAATGAGGAAATACCAAAGATTCAGGCACATCGATATCCCACAATACACCAGGATCTTCCACCGCCACTTCCACCACCCTACCCTGCGCAAACAACGGCCGGGCCCCACGATCACCGGTCAGCGTCTGCAATTGCGTGCCAAACGAACGACCAAACCCCACCGGATGGCCAAACTCGCCGTTCAGCACCGGCACACTCACCGCATCGTCAGCCATCGCCGCGACCACTCGCTCAATACTCGATGGCAAGATAAACGGCATATCACCCAGCACGATCAACCAGCCATCGGCGTCAGGGCAAGCGGCAACACCTGCGGCGATACTGTCACCCATGCCTATCGATTCGATCGACACCACATCGCAGCCGTAAGCTTGGGCCATGCGCATCGCCTGCGGGCGCGCTTCGGTCGTGACCAGTACGCGCTTGTCGAGACTGGCCGGCAGGTTCACGAGTACTTGCTCAATCACCGAGCGCACGGCGTCGTCGCGCCCCGTGCAGTCAGCGAGCAACTTGTCTTTGTCAGGGCCGGCGATCTGGCGAAAGCGCTTGCCCTCGCCCGCTGCCAGCACGATCACTGCGATGGATTGGCTCATGCACCCTCCAGCGGTTTTTTCTGCTTCAACTCCACACCGTTCTTGATCGCGACAATTTCCGCCAGCAACGACAAAGCGATCTCCGCTGGCGAATGACTGCCGATGTGCAGGCCGATCGGCCCGTGCAGGCGATCAATCGATGTTTGCGACAAGCCTAGCTGAGCGAGGTTTTCCCGGCGCTTCTGGCTGTTGACCCGCGAGCCCAGCGCGCCGACGTAGAACGCCGGCGAGTCGAGCGCGGTGAGCAACGCCATGTCGTCCAGCCGAGGATCGTGGGTCAAGGCAACAATCGCCGTGCGCTCGTCGGTCTGGATGTTCAGCACCGCTTCGTCCGGCATGCCGGGAACAAAACGGCCATGTTGCTCTTCCCAGCCGTAAACGAACTCGGTGCGCGGATCGCAGATCAGCACTTCGAAATCCAGCAGCCGCGCCATGTCGGCGACGTAGCGCGACAACTGCCCGGCGCCGATCAACAACAGGCGCCAGCGCGGGCCATAAATCGCTCGCAGGACTTTGCCGTCGAACACCAGTGAGTCGGATTTAGTCGCCGGAGTTAACAGCACCTCGCCGGTTTCGATGTTCAGTTCCCGGGCAACGATTTCATGGTTTTCGCAACGCTGCAACAGCTCGGCCACCCACGCCGGGTCGCCGACGCGCTCCTCGGTCAGGCGCAGGGTGCCGCCGCATGGCAGGCCGAAACGCGCGGCCTCCTCGCGGGTCACGCCGTAAGTAATCATCTGCACCGGCGGGCCATCGGTGGCAATGCGGCCGTCGTGCAGGCGCGCGATCAGGTCATCCTCGACACAGCCGCCCGACACCGAGCCGATCACCACGCCATCCTCGCGCAAGGCGAGCATGGCGCCGGGCGAGCGCGGTGCGGTGCCCCAGGTCTGCACCACACTGAACAGCACCACCCGCTGCCCGGCGCGGCGCCATTCGAGGACGCTGCGCAGGACGTTGAGATCGACGCTGTCCATTACGCCTCCGCCTTCTGCCAGCCTTGCAACTGATAACGCACCGGCAGATTGCGGATGCGCTTGCCGGTCGCGGCGAAGATCGCATTGCACAGCGCCGGAGCAATTGGCGGTACGCCCGGCTCACCAACGCCACCCAACGGCACGTCCCCCGGCGGCGTGACCAGATGCACCGCAACTTCCTTCGGTGCCAGCGACATGCGCGCGACCTCGTACATATGGAAGTTGTCCTGCTGCACCTTGCCGTCCTTGAAGCTGATTTCACCGAGTACGGCATTGCCCAGGCCCATGACGCACGCGCCTTCGAACTGCGAACGGATACGCTCAGGGTTGATTTGCGGCCCGCAGTCGACGGCGATGTCGGCCTTGTGCACGATCAGCGAACCGTCGTCCTTGACCTCGACCTCAATCACCGCCGCCACATAGGTGACGAAGCTGTAATGAACGGCCAGACCGAGCCCCCGGCCCTTGGGCAGCTTGCGCCCCCAACCGGCAGCCTTGGCGGCCGTTTCCAGCACAGTGCGCATACGACCGGTGTCGATCGGATAGCGCTCGGGCGATTCGCCGTAGTTCCACTCTTCGCTCAAGGTGCGAGGATCGATCTGCCGGTCCGGCCCGAGCAGTTTGATCTGGTACTTGAGCGGATCTTCACCGGCCTTGTGCGCCAATTCATCAACGAAACTCTGAATCGCAAAGCCATGGGGAATGTTCGATACCGAGCGGTACCAGCCGACCCGCGTGTGCACTTTGGCTTCGGGGTTTTCCAGGCGTACGTTGGGAATCGCGTAGGCCATGTTGGTAAAGCCCATGCCCAGCTCGAACGCGGCTTCATGGTTCATGTCCGGGGCAAACAGTGCAGTGATGCTTGGCGCCACGGTGCGATGCAGCCAACCGGAGGGCATGCCGTTCTTGTCGATGCCGGCCTTCAGGTACTCCGCCGATACGGTGTGGAAATACGAATTGTGGATGTCGTCTTCACGCGTCCACTGCACCCGTACAGCCTTGCCCGGAAATTCCTTGGCGAGAACCGCCGCTTCGACGACGAAGTCCGGTTTCGACTTGCGCCCGAACCCACCGCCCAGCAGCGTAACGTTGAAAGTGACCTTTTCGAACGGTACGCCCAGGCGCTCGGCGATGCGCTCACGGGTGACCTGCGGTGCCTGGCTCGGCGCCCAGGCTTCGCACACACCGTCCTTGAACCGCGCAATCGCAACCATCGGTTCCATCGGCGCCTGCGCCAGATGCGGCAGGTAGTACGAGGCTTCGAGGGTGCTGGCAGCGCCGCTCAGGGCCTTGTCGATGTCACCGGTGTTGCGCACCACTTTGCCGGCTGTCAGCGACGCGGCTTCAAGCTCTTTGCGATAGGCAATCGAGTCATAACTGGCATTCGGGCCGTCGTCCCACTCGATCTTCAGCGCCTCGCGGCCCTTGATCGCCGCCCAGGTGTTGCTCGCGACGACTGCGACGCCGCCCAGCGGCTGAAACTCCGACGGCAACGGCCGGCCTTCGATCTGAATGACTTTTAGCACGCCCGGGACTTTCAGCGCGGCGCTGTCATCGAGGCTTTTGACCTTGCCGCCATACACTGCCGGGCGAGCGATGGTGGCGTAGAGCATGCCGTCGAAATGCACGTCGGCGCCGTACACTGCGCGGCCATTGACGATGTCGGCACCATCAATGGCCTTGGTGCCTTCTTTGCCGATGTAGCGAAACTCCGACGGCTGCTTGAGGCGCAGGCTGTCACGCGCCGGTACTGCCAGCGCACTGGCCGCAGCGGCGAGCTCGCCATACCCCAGCTCACGGCCGGAGGGTTTATGAATAACTTTGTGCAGTTGCGCATGGCATTCGCCGACCGGCACTTTCCATTGCGCAGCGGCCGCCTGTTCGAGCATGGTCCGCGCGGCCGCGCCGCAACGACGCATCGGCTCATACCAGTGACGCATGCTGCGCGAACCGTCGGTGTCCTGGTTGCCGAAGCGCACTTCGTCACCGGGCGCCTGCTGCACTTTGACCTGCGCCCAATCGGCCTCCAGTTCATCGGCAACCACCATGCTCAGGCTGGTGCGCACGCCCTGGCCCATTTCCGAACGGTTGCACACCACGGTGACGCTGCCATCGGCGGCAATGCTTACATAGACCTTGGGATCGTCGATCCAGCCATTGGGCATGCCGTCGGCGCCGAACTTCTTCGCCGCGTCATCGGCCAGCGCATCCTGCCAGCCCCAACTCGCCGCAAGGACCAGCGCGCTGGTGGCGCCGACGCCTTTGAGAAAGCCACGGCGGCTGAGGTTGCTCAGGGCGAAATCATTCGGGACGCGGCTCATGCCTTCACCTCCTTCAGTTGCGTGGAGGCCTGGCGGATCGCGGTTTTGATCCGGTTGTAGGTGCCGCAGCGGCAGATGTTGCCGACCATGGCTTCTTCGATCTGCTCGTCGCTCGGGTTGGGATTGGTTTTCAGCAGAGCGGTGGCCGACATGATCTGCCCGCCCTGGCAATAACCGCATTGCGCGACCGCGCTGTCGAGCCAGGCTTGCTGAACGACCTTTCCCACCGGATCGGCGTGGAGGTTATCGATGGTGGTGACATTCTGGCCGATCACCGAGCCGATCGGCGTGATGCAACTGCGCGCCGGCAAGCCGTCGATGTGGATAGTGCAGGCGCCGCACAGGCCCATGCCGCAACCGAACTTGGTGCCGTTGTAACCGGCTACGTCACGAATCGCCCACAGCAGCGGCATGTCTTCGGTGACATCGAGGGAGTGGTCTTGACCGTTGAGTTTCAGGGTAATCATGGGCACGCCCGCATATTTTTTAGTGGTTATGGGGTCGAGCAATCTGCCGCCGGAAAATCAGCGGTGGGTTCGCGCAGATCGACTCAGGCTAATCAGGCTCTCTTGTGCCGACGGGAACGTCTGCACCGGGCCTTTGGGTGGAGCAAATGGTAGGTATCGTTAGGTCGCTAAGTTAACCCAGCATTAACAAAAAAGCCCTGCACTTTTTTCAGCAGTGCAGGGCTTTGGATGGCGTCAGGCAAGCGTAGCCTCAATACCGATTGGGCTCCATTTCCAGTTCGACATGGAAGCGCTCGGCGATGTCTTTCTGGATACGTTGCGCCAGGTCGAGCAGTTGCAGACCGGTGGCCGTGCCGTAGTTGACCAGCACCAGTGCCTGCAACTTGTGCACGCCGGCATCGCCGTCGCGGAACCCCTTCCAGCCGGCGCGTTCGATCAGCCAGCCGGCGGCCAGTTTCATCTGTCCATCGGCTTGCGGGTAAGCCACCAGATCCGGGTGCTGCGCTTTGATCTGCGTGAGTACAGCGGCGGGCACTAGCGGGTTCTTGAAAAAGCTGCCGGCGTTGCCGAGCACCGCCGGGTCCGGCAGTTTTTCGCTGCGGATGCTGCAGATGGCGCGGCTGACGTCGGTGGGCGTCGGCTGCTCGATGCCCTGCTCGCTCAAGCGCTGACGCACTGGGCCGTATTCCAGATGCAGGTGCGCTGCGCGATCGAGCCTGAAGCGCACCCGCAGGATCAGCCAACGTCCCGGCTGCTGCTTGAACAGGCTGTCGCGGTAGCCGAAGTTGCAGTCTTCCAGACTGAAATCACGCAGCTCGCCGCTCTCGCGGTCGAGCGCGGTCAGCCCGGCAAACACGTCTTTGATCTCGACGCCATAGGCACCGATATTCTGCATCGGTGCGGCGCCGACGGTGCCAGGAATCAGGCTGAGGTTTTCCAGCCCGGCCAGCCCCTGGGCGAGCGTGTGCTGGACGAACGGGTGCCACGGCTCGCCCGCTTCCGCCTCGATCACTACGCGACTGCCATCATCGCTGAGCAGCCGAATGCCACAAGTGGCCATGCGCAACACCAACGCCTGAACATCCGCCGTCAGCAGCAAATTGCTGCCGCCGCCGATCACCAGCAACGGCACGTCATGGGACGCGGCATAGGCCAGCGCCTCGCGGACGTCGGCGTCGCTGTGGGCTTCGGCAAACAGTTGCGCACGCACATCGACGCCAAAGGTGTTGAACGCTTTCAGCGACACTTGTGCTTGGATCTGCAAACTCATACGCGGCCCTTCACTTCGATCAGCAGTTGATCGCAGGCCGCTTCGATCAGATCGAGCACCTGCTCGAAACCCTGATCACCGTCGTAATACGGATCTGGCACTTCATCGACCAATCCAGCATAACGACGCAGGAACAGGTCAAGCTCGGCCTTGCCGGCGGACGGCTGCAAGGCTTTGAGGTTGCGCAGGTTGCTGTTATCCATGGCGAGAATCAGGTCGTAGCTGGCGAAATCGGCCCGGCTGACCTGCTGCGCGCGTTGCGTCGACAGGTCATAACCGCGCAGTTTCGCCGCGGCCTGGCTGCGCTTGTCCGGCGGGTTGCCGACGTGCCAGTCACCGGTGCCGGCGGAGGCCACTTCGACCACGTCCGCCAATCCGGCTTCGCGCAACTTGTGGCGCAACACGCCTTCGGCGGTGGGCGAACGGCAGATGTTGCCCAGGCACACAAACAGAACGCGCATCAGGCCCCCAGCAGGCGACGAACCCGCTCAAGGTCTTCGACGGTGTCGACGCCGGTCGGCGGCGCGATCAGCGCGTCGGCGACATGAATGCGCACGCCGTGCCACAAGGCACGCAGTTGCTCGAGGGATTCGGTGTTTTCCAGCCAGCACGGCCCCCAGCTCACGAAGTCGTGGAGGAACCCGGCGCGATAGGCATAAATACCGATGTGGCGGCGATAGGGCACGCCTTCCGGCAGTTGCTCGCGGTTTCTGGCGAATGCATCGCGAGCCCATGGCAAGGTTGCACGACTGAATGTCAGGGCCAGACCGTTGATGTCGCTGGAAACCTTCACAACGTTGGGGTTGAACAGGGTTTCCACATCTTCGATCGGCTCGGCCAGCGTGGCCATGCGCGCTTCGGTATGGGCAGCAAGGTTGGCGGCGACCTGATCGATCACGCTCGGCGGAATCAACGGCTCATCGCCTTGCACGTTAACCACGATCGCATCCGGCGCAAGACCCAGTTTCGCCGCGACTTCGGCCAGACGATCTGTGCCGGAATTGTGATCCTCACGGGTCAGCACCACTTCGGCGCCAAAGCTGTTGCACGCCTCGACGATGCGCGCGTCATCGGTAGCCACCACGACGCGGGTCGCGCTGCTTTTGCTCGCCTGTTCCCAGACATGCTGGATCATCGGCTTGCCGGCGATATCGAGCAACGGCTTGCCCGGCAGACGGGTCGAGGCGAAACGCGACGGGATGACAACGGTGAAGGCTGTGGTCATTTATCCAGGCGCTCGTCGGTGGTCAGGGTGCGCGCTTCGCTTTCCAGCATTACCGGGATGCCGTCGCGGATCGGGTACGCCAGGCCGGCGCCCTTGCTGATCAGTTCGGTCTTGTCGGCGCTGAGCTTGAGCGGGCCTTTGCACACGGGGCAAGCAAGGATGTCGAGCAGTTTGGTGTCCATGAACATTCCCAGAAATAAAAACAGTTAAGGCAACAGACGATCCGGCAACAGGCGCATCAGCTGCGTGTCGAACCAGGCCACGAAGGCCGACGACGGCACGGCATCGACCGCCAGATACCACCAGTCGGCAGCAGCAAAGGCACGGCACTTCACCGCGTCCTTTTCGGTCATTACCAAGGGCAATGACGGGGTGAAATTCAGGGCCTGCACGCTGTACTCGGCGTGGTCGGCAAACGCATGCGGAACTGGCCGCCAGTCTAGCGCTTCGAGGGTATTGAAGAAACGTTGCGGATTGCCGATCCCGGCTACCGCGTGCAGCGCCTGGCCGGGCGGAAAATGCTTGAGCGACTGCCGTTCGCCGCTGTGCAGATTGACCAGCGCCGTGGGTTGCAGGCGGAAGGCGAAACCGTCGTCGCGATCAGCCAAGGCGCCGTTGAACAATACGCCGTCGACACTTTGCAGGCGCTCGACCGGCTCACGCAACGGTCCGGCCGGCAGACAGCGCTGGTTGCCCAGGCCACGAGCCGCATCGATCAGTACCAGTTCCAGATCCCGTGCGAGGCGGTAATGCTGCATGCCATCGTCGGACAGGATCAGGTCCAAGGGCTCACTGGCGATCAAGGCTTTGACGGCGGCGCTGCGATCAGGGTCGATCATCAGTGGCACGCCGGTGCGCTGGACAATCAGCAGCGGCTCGTCACCGGCAACCTCGGCGCTGTGCGCAGCCTCGACGCGCCACGGCAGGTGCGGCGGCCTGGCGCCATAACCACGACTGACCACGCCAACCCGCAGTCCACGGCGCCGGCAATGCTCGATCAGCCAGAGAATCATCGGTGTCTTGCCGGTGCCGCCGACGGTGATATTGCCGACCACAATCAGCGGCACGGGCGATTGGTAGATTTCACCTTCGCCTTCGAGAAAGCGCTGACGTTTGTTGATCACCACACGGCGATACAACATTTCCAGCGGCCGCAGCAGCGTCAGGGCCGGGTGCCCCTGATACCACGCGGCGAGCAGGCGATCGGAGAGGCTCATCAGGATTTCGGCGCCGCCTCGACCGTGGTCATGCGCAGATGGCTGAAACCGAGCTTGCCGGCCGCGTCCATGGCGGTGATCACGGATTGATGCTGGGCCTTGCCATCGGCACTGATCGACAGCGGCATGCTGGTATCGCCGTTGGATTCTTTCTGCATGGCTTCCATCAGCGTCGGCAGGTCATTCTTCGGCAGAATCCTGTTATTCACCGAGAACACGCCTTCGGCGCTGATCGCGACGTCCAGTTGTTTGACTTGCTGATCTTCGGCCGGCGAACCGCTGACGGCTTCCGGCAAATCCACGCGCAACTGGGTTTCACGGGTGAAGGTGGTAGTGACCACGAAAAACAGCAGCAGAATGAACACCACGTCGATCAGCGACGCGAGGTTGATATCGATGGTTTCCCGAGGCTTGCGACGGAATTTCACGCGCGGCCCTCGGCCAGATCGACATCACGGTCGCCCTGCACCACTTCCACCAGTTTGATCGCTTCCTGCTCCATGCCGACCACCAACTCGTCGATACGGCGCTGCAGGAAACGGTGGAAGAACACCGCCGGAATACCGACCATCAGGCCCGCCGCCGTGGTGATCAGCGCCTTGGAAATACCGCCGGCCAGCACCGATGCATTGGTGGTCATGCCGGAACCGGTGAAGGCACTGAAAATATCGATCATGCCGAGCACAGTGCCGAGCAGACCGAGCAACGGCGACATCGCGGCGATGGTGCCCAACGCGTTGACGTAGCGTTCGAGTTCATGAATCACCCGCGCGGCGGCCTCTTCGATGCACTCCTTCATGATCTCGCGACCATGCTTGGAGTTGGCCAGGCCCGCGGCGAGGATTTCCCCCAGCGGCGAGTTGGCGCGCAATTCCTTGAGTTTTTCCTTGTTGAGCTGCTTGTCCTTGATCCAGACCCAGACCTGACCCAGCAGATGCTCGGGGGTGACGCGACTGGCGCGCAGTGTCCACAGGCGTTCGGCAACGATCGCCATGGCCGCAATGGAACTCAGAATGATCGGCAACATCATCCAGCCGCCGGATTTGACCAATTCCCACACAGTGACAGTCCCCTCGAAAAAGTGCGCCACTTTACCATACCGATCCGCGATTAAGACCCGCCGCCCCGACGACCGTAAGGTGGCAACCATGCTGGCACCGATCAACGGCCAGGCGCCGGCGGCTCGCGCCAGAAACGCCGCTGGTGACGCATCGTCCACGGGGGTTTGAAGCTGCCCAGTTGCAGATGGATGGCGCCCTGCTCGGCGCTGTCATAGATGCGCAGGCCTTGCTTGCGGTAGCGCGCAAGCACGGTCGGATGCGGGTGACCGAAGGAGTTGCCGTGGCCACGGGAGATCAGCACCGCTTCTGGCTGCAAGGCTTTGAGCAGGGCCATCGACGATGAGCTGCGACTGCCGTGATGGGGCGATTGCAGCCATTGCGTCGGCACCGCCAGTGGACTGTCGAGCAGAACGCGCTCGGCGTGAATGTCGATGTCGCCGGTGAGCAGCAGGCGCTCGCCGTTGGCTTCGATCTGCAAGACACAGGAGCGCTGGTTGCTGTCATCGGCCGCCGACCATTGCCAGAGCTGGAACTGCACGCCATCCCACTGCCACTGTTCGCCACTTGCGCAGGCTTCGGCGCTCAACTCCGGCGGCAGGTTTGGCGGGTCGCCACTGACGATGCGGTGCACGTCCAATCCACGCATCACCGCCCCGGCGCCGCCAGCGTGATCGGCGTCGGCATGGCTGAGCAGCATCAGGTCGAGGGTTTGCACATTGAGTTTGCGCAGCGCTGGCAGCACCACCCGCTCGCCGAGATCGAACTCGCCGAAACGCGGCCCGGCGTCATAGAGCAACGCGTGATGGCGGGTGCGCACGAGGATGGCCAGGCCTTGGCCGACGTCGAGTTGCCAGACATCGGCCCGCCCCTCTTCTATTCGCTCTCGCGGCGGCAATATCAGCAGCAACATCAACGGCCAGCCCAATGGACGTAGCGGCACACCACGGGGCAACAGCAATAACAAGGTGCCGAGGCTGCCCAAGACCAGCGCCCACAAGGGAATGGCGGCAGGTATCCACGCCGGCCATTGCCCGGCAATCAGCGCCAGTCCGATAAACAGCCAGTCGATCAAACCACCGGCCAGCCACAACAACCCTTCGCCAACATAAGGCACGGGCAGCAATAGCGTGCCGAGCAATGCGGGCGGCAATACCACAAGACTGACCCACGGCACCGCCAACAGGTTCGCCACGGGGCCACTGACGCTGATCGGCAGGCTGAGCGCCAGCAACACCGGACACAAACCAATCGCGATCAGCCACTGCGCGCGGGTCCAGGTCTGCCACCAGCGCCAAGCGCCCAGCCGCCCGCCGAAGGTGAAAATCAGTACCGCCACCGCGGCGAAAGACAGCCAGAACCCGGGACGCAAACTGGCCAGCGGATCAAACAGCAGCACGCCGTTGAACGCCAGCAACAACGGCCTCCACGCACCGAGATGGCGAAAACGCAGGCGCCACAACAGCACCAGCGCCACCATCACGCAGGCGCGCTGCACCGGCACATCGAAACCGGCGAGCAAGCCATAACCCAGCGCCGCCGTGAAGGCCAGGCCGCATGCCCAGGGCAGCCATGGCCAGCGCAACGGCCACAAACCGTATCGCGCAAGCCCGGCGACCAGCAGATACATCACCGCGGCGAGCAAACCGATGTGCTGGCCGGAAATCACCAGCAAATGCACGGTGCCGGTGTCTTGCAGCACCTGCCAGTCCTCGCGACTCAGACCCGAACCGTCGCCGAGCACCAGCGCCGCCAACGCGCCCTCTCGCCCCTGCGCATCGACCGCCAGCAGGCGCTGACGAACCCTGTCGCGCCAGGCGTACCGTGCCTCAGCCAGACGCTGGCCATCCTTGATCGTACCGGTCGCACCGATGCGTTGGGCGAGCAGCCAGGCCTCGTAATCGAAGGCGGCCGGGTTGAGCAAGCCACCCGGGCGCTTCAACTTCACCGCCAGACGCCAGCGTTCGCCGCTGTTGACCGGCGGCCCGGCGTACCAGGCCAGGCGCATCAGCGATGGCAGTTTTTCGTGGCGCGAGCGGGCGTCAGCCAGTTCGAAACGCACCACGCCGTCGCCGTGCTGCGGCAAGCCGACCACGCGCCCTTCGAGCCAACGGGTTTCGCCGTCCAGTCTCGGCCCCAAGCGGTCATTCAGAGCCATCTGCGCGCCGACGCAGGCCCATGTGAAGCCAAACAACAAAAATGCCAGTGGATAGCTGCGAAACGGTAGGAGCATCAGCGCCACCACCGGCAGTACCACCCACCAACCGACCGGCGGCAAGGCCGGCAAAAAAACCGGGGCCAGCAGACCGACTGCCAGCGCCATCATCCCTGTGCGCATATGCCCGTCCTTGAGAGTCCCCTCCTTAGGCATAGCGGGTCTGCGGCACCACTGTGGTCAACAATTGTCACAAAGTCTGAATGGGCGGTTCGTAGAATCCAGACATACTTGCCGCCTTAACCGACCGAGAAGCCTTATGCCCCGGCGCTTATTCAAACGTTACATGCCCGACCCGACGAGCATCAGGGAACACAAATCCTTACGCTTTCTCGGCAAGTTGCTGCATGACCCGAACCTCTGGCACCTCAACCGCCACTCGGTGGCCCGGGCGATGGCGGTCGGCCTGTTTGCCGCATTCCTGCCGATACCAGCACAGATGCTGGTCGCGGCAGCGCTGGCGGTGATGGTGCGCGGCAACATGCCGATCGCGGTGAGTCTGGTCTGGCTGACCAACCCGATCACCATGCCGGCGGTGTTTTTCTGTACCTATCAGGCCGGGGCGTTCCTGATGGATGTGCCGGCGCGACATCTGCCGGACGAGTTGACCTGGGAATGGATCAGCGGCGAATTGTCGACGCTTTGGCAACCGTTTCTGTTGGGCTCGGTGGTTGTCGGCCTGGTGCTGGGCATCCTCGCCTACTTTCTGGTGATGCTGTACTGGCGCTGGTGGGTGGCGCGGCAATGGCGGCGGCGCAAGAAAAGTCGGCAGAAAAATGAATGAATGCAAAACGGCCTCCGCAATGGGAGGCCGTTTTTTCGTTGTGTCTGGGCTGGCCCCTTCGCGAGCAGGCTCGCTCCCACGGACATCATTCCAGTGTGGGAGCGAGCCTGCTCGCGAAGAAGGCGACTCGATTCTGGATCAGGTACGCATCCCGCGCCCGCTCACCAGCAACCGCGCACAGCCGAGATACAGCACCACGGTCGCCACCAGCATGAACGTAATGGCGATGCCGATGCGAATATCCGAGACACCAAGGATGCCGTAGCGGAAGGCGTTGACCATGTGCAGCACCGGGTTGGCCAGCGACACGGTCTGCCAGAACGGCGGCAGCAAGGTGATCGAGTAGAACACGCCGCCCAGGTAAGTCAGCGGAGTCAGCACAAAAGTGGGGATGATCGAAATATCATCGAAGTTGCGCGCAAACACCGCGTTGATGAAGCCCAGCAACGAGAAGATCGTCGCGGTCAGCACCACCACCAGAATGGTCACGCCGAGGTGATGGACCTGCAAATCGGTGAAGAACAGCGACAGAATCGTCACGATCAGACCCACCGCCAGACCGCGCAATACACCACCAATGGTGAAGCCGATGAGGATCGTGTGCGGGGACACCGGTGAGACCATCAGCTCTTCGATCGAACGCTGGAACTTGCTGCCGAAGAAGCTCGATACCACGTTGCCGTAAGAGTTGGTGATCACCGACATCATGATCAGTCCCGGCACGATGTACTCCATGTAGGTGAAGCCACCCATGTCGCCGATCTGCCGGCCGATCAGGTTGCCGAAGATCACGAAGTACAGAACCATGGTGATCGCCGGCGGCAGCAGCGTCTGCGGCCAGATCCGCATGAAGCGTTTGACCTCGCGGTAGACGATGGTTTGCAGGGCGACCAGGTTGGGACCGAACTCGGAACTCATACCGCCACCTTCGACAGATTTTTCTCCACCAGGGACACGAACAACTCCTCGAGGCGATTGG
This sequence comes from Pseudomonas sp. FR229a, assembly GCF_030209115.1. Classification (NCBI taxonomy): domain Bacteria; kingdom Pseudomonadati; phylum Pseudomonadota; class Gammaproteobacteria; order Pseudomonadales; family Pseudomonadaceae; genus Pseudomonas; species Pseudomonas sp. FR229a. The sequence goes on from NZ_JARVSP010000012.1 coordinate 237,748, forward strand.
TTTTGTTACGCAGGCTCAGCACTTCGATGTTCTGCTGCGCCAACTGGGTGAACAGCGCTGTAATGCCCATGGATTTGTCGACCTGGACTTCCAGGGTATGACTGTCGAGCAACCGGGCGGGGTAGCCGAGCAATTGCGGCGCCGCATGCAGGTCGTTTTTCAGATCCAGCAAAAAGGTTTCCACGTGCAACTGGCCCAGCAATTGTTTCATGCTGGTGTTTTCGACGATGGTGCCGTGGTCGATGATGCCGATGTTGCGGCACAACTGCTCGGCCTCTTCCAGATAATGCGTGGTCAGGATGATGGTGATGCCTTTCTGGTTCAGCTCGGTGAGGAAGGTCCACATCGAACGGCGCAGCTCGATATCAACGCCAGCAGTCGGCTCATCGAGGATCAGCAGACGCGGTTCGTGCACCAGTGCACGGGCGATCATCAGACGACGTTTCATGCCGCCGGACAGCGAACGCGACGGCACATCGCGCTTGTCCCACAGGCCGAGCTGGGTCAGGTACTGCTCGGCGCGTTCCTTGGCGACTTTCGCCGGAATGCCGTAGTAACCGGCCTGGGTCACGACGATGTCGAAGGTCTTCTCGAACTGGTTGAAATTGAATTCCTGCGGCACCACACCGATCGAGCGCTTGAGCGCCGCCGGGTTCCTGTCCAGATCGTGGCCGAAGATATTCACCGTACCGCTGGTCTTGTTGACCAGGGTCGAGAGGATGCCAATGGTGGTGGATTTGCCGGCGCCGTTGGGGCCGAGCAAGGCGAAAAAGTCACCTTCGGCGACGTCCAGATCGATACCACTCAAGGCCTGGAACCCGTTGCCGTAGGTTTTGGTTAGCTGCCGGATGGACAGAGCGGAACTCATATCGGATTTACGCACCAAGAAGGAAGGAAAGGAATAAATAAGGGCGGGCGGCGAGGGAAACAACCGCGGCGCAAGTTCGCAATGGTGCTTGCCGCCGCCGCACAAGTACAGTCAAGTGTGTCGATAGTAATTATCAAGTCAACGCGGTCATGACCGCTTTCTGATAGGCCGCACGCTGTTTCAAACGTTCATACCAGGCTTGCAGGTGGGGCTGCGGAGCGCGCTCGATGGGCATTTCGAACCAGGCATAAATGAAGCTGCCCAGCGGGATGTCACCCATGCCGATGTCATTGCCGGAGAGATAAGGCTGGCTGATCAGGACATGGTCGGCCATGTTCAGCAATTCATCGCATTCCTTGATCGCGGCGTTGATCGCCTTCCAGTCCTGCTTCTCGGAGGGTGTGCGCAGCACACCCCAGAACACCGTGCGAAACGGCCCGGCGAAGCTCGAAGTGGTCCAGTCCATCCACTTGTCCGCCGTGGCGCGGGCTTGCGCATCGGCCGGATACCAGGCGCTGCCCGGTGCATGTTTGGCCAGCAGATAGCGAACGATGGCGTTGGATTCCCACAGCACAAAACCATCATCTTCGATCACCGGCACCCGGCCATTGGGGTTCATCGCGCGGTACTCGGGCGTGTCGACCACACCGAACGCGCCACCGGCATCGATGGCCTCGTAAGCCAGGCCCAGCTCCTCGGCAGCCCACAGGGGCTTCCTGACGTTCGATGAATTTTTCCGTCCCCAGATCTTCAGCATGACCGCCTCTTTGCACATGAGTGGACGGCCAGCATACGCCGGATCAGGTGCGGCTCAAATCAGTCTGCATATCACCCAGCAGCACGGGCAGTTGCTCGCTGAACAGATGCGGATAGCACTTTTGCAGGTGCTCGAAGAAGAAGGTTTCCGGCACGTCGGTGAACTGACCGTGATCGAGCAGATACTCCATCAACTGCGCGCCGTCCCGGTTGAACGGGTGGAAAACGCTGTCGTTGATCCCGTCGAACTCCAGCGCTGCGACGTTGAACAGCTCGCACAGTTGCTGGTTGAACGCCGGCGTCGCCTTGACCCAGCGGCCGGCGAGAAACAGCTCGGTGTAGCCATGCATGGCAAACACATCGCTTTTGAGCAACTCAAGCAGCCGCGGCGTCGACAGGTGATTGCGTACATCGGCCAGACCGATGCGCGCCGGGATCCCGCAATGCCGCGCGCAACCGGCAAGCAGCGTGGCTTTCGGCACGCAGTAACTCTGCCCCGCTGCCAGTGCGTAACTGCCGCGCAAGGTTTGCGGATCACGGCTGAAGGTGTAAGGGTTGTAGCGCACCGCCTCGCGCACGGCGTAATAAAGACTGATCGCCTGCTCACGCGGATCATTGCTGGCACCGCGATGCTGCTCGGCGAACTCCACCACTGCCGGGTGGTCACTATCGATGAAGCGGCCGGGGCTCAGATACTCGTGCATGGCGGCAATCTCCTGGGTAAGCCACGAGTCTAGCGACAGCCTGAGCACAGAGATAACGACGTTTCGGCCAAACCTGAAAGCAAAGCTGCGCAGCAACGAACGATTTCCCACACGTGTTGCCCACCGAACCTACGAAAACCATCCGGGGTTTCCCACGATTTCAATCACCATGCTCTGACCACCCGGATTTACAGATGCCGTCTAAGCTCTGGAGGGTCGATTTGCCTTGGTTCACGGAGGACTGAATATGCTGTTGTTGTGGATACTGGTTTTGATCGTCGGCGTGGCGTATCTCGCCCATCGACGCATCGCCCCGCTGCCCGCGTTGGGCAGCGTCGCCGTCTATTTGCTGGCGATGGGGATTTTCAGTCACGCGCCGGGCTGGCTGCTGTTCATTTTCTGGGTCTTGCTGGCAGTGGTCGCCGCGCCATTGCTGTTGCCTGACCTGCGCCGCAAACACTTCACCGCGCCACTGTTCAACTGGTTCCAGAAAACCCTGCCGCCGATGTCGCAGACCGAGCGCGACGCAATCGACGCCGGCACCGTATGGTGGGACGGCGAGCTGTTCAGCGGCCGTCCGGACTGGGACAAACTGCTGGCCTATCCCAAAGTGCAACTGAGCGAAGAAGAACAGGCCTTCATCGATGGCCCGACCGAGGAACTCTGCGCGATGGTCAGCGACTGGCAGATCGGCCAGTCGATGGATCTGCCGCCCGAGGCCTGGACGCACATCAAGGAACACGGCTTTTTCGCCCTGATCATTCCCAAGGAATACGGCGGCAAAGGCTTCTCCGCCTACGCGCACTCACAAGTGGCGATGAAACTGGCCACCCGCAGCGGCGACCTCGCCTCTACCGTGATGGTCCCGAACTCCCTCGGCCCGGCCGAATTGCTGCTGCATTACGGCACCGATGAACAACGTAATCACTACCTGCCGCGCCTGGCCCGTGGCGACGATATCCCGTGCTTCGCCCTCACCGGTCCGCTGGCCGGTTCCGACGCTGGCGCGATGCCCGACACCGGGATCATTTGCAAAGGCCAGTGGCAAGGCGAGGAAGTCATCGGCCTGCGCCTGAACTGGGAAAAGCGCTACATCACCCTCGGCCCGGTCGCGACCCTGCTCGGCCTGGCATTCAAGGCCTACGACCCGGATCACCTGCTTGGTGAAGAGGAAGACCTTGGCATCAGTCTGGCGCTGATCCCGACCGATACTGCAGGCGTGGAAATCGGTCGTCGTCACCTGCCGCTGGGCGCCGCGTTCATGAACGGCCCGAACTCCGGCAAGGACGTGTTCATTCCGCTGGACTACCTTATCGGTGGTCAGGAAATGCTCGGCAAGGGCTGGATGATGCTGATGAACTGCCTGTCGGTCGGGCGTTCGATTTCGTTGCCGGCAGTCGGTACCGGCGCGGCCAAGTTCACCAGTCTGGTGACCGGCCAGTACGCGCAGATTCGTGAACAGTTCAATGTGCCGCTGTCGGCGTTCGAAGGCATCCAGGAAGCGATGGCGCGCATCGGCGGCAACGCGTGGATGATGGACGCCGCCCGCATGCTCACCGCCAACGCGGTGGACCTCGGTGAAAAACCTTCGGTGCTGTCGGCGATCCTCAAATATCACCTCACCGAACGCGGCCGCGAATGCATCAGCCACGCCATGGATGTGCATGGCGGTAAAGCGATCATCATGGGGCCGAACAACTACCTCGGCCGCAGCTGGAACGGCGCACCGATCTTCATCACCGTCGAAGGCGCAAACATCCTGTCACGCAACCTGATGATCTTCGGTCAGGGTGCAATCCGCTGCCATCCGTTCGTACTAAAGGAAATGGCCCTGGCTGGTCGTGCGGACAAGGAACAGGCACTCAAGGAGTTCGATGGTCTGCTGCTCAAGCACATCGGCTTCGCCGTCAGTAATGCCGCCAGTACATTGGTGCTGAACCTCGGGCTCGGTCACTTCGAACATGCACCGGGCGACAGGATCAGCCAAGGCTACTTCCGCGCGCTCAACCGTCAGGCTGCCGCATTCGCCATGCTTGCCGACTTCAGCATGATGCTTCTGGGTGGCGAACTGAAACGCCGCGAACGCCTGTCGGCGCGGCTCGGTGATGTGTTGAGCAACCTGTATCTGGCCTCCGCCTCGCTCAAGCGTTATCACGACCTGGATTCGCCGGCCTACATGGAGCCGCTGTTCCGCTGGGCCATGGAAGAAAGCCTCGGCCAGTCGGAGCGCGCGCTGGATGAACTGCTGAGCAACTTCCCGAACAAGGTCTTCGGCTGCCTGCTGCGGGTTATCGTGTTCCCGTTCGGCCGCCGACACAAAGGCCCGTCGGACAAACTCGGCGCCGAAGTCGCTGCGGTCATCGGTCGCGCCAAAGGCGATCCGGCCCTGGAAGAACTGCTCGCCGGCTGCTACCGCCCGCAATCGCCGGACGATGCCGTGGGCGCACTGCAACACGCCAGCGACCTGCTCAACGCTGCGCAACCTCTGCACAAAAAGCTGCACATCGCGCTGAAAAGCGGCCAGGTCAAACCGGCAGCAGGCGAACATGCCATTGATGCCGCCCTGGAGGCCGGCGTGCTGCAAGCCGTCGAAGCGCAAAGCCTGCGCGACGCCGAAGCGGCCCGCCGCAAGGTGATCGACGTCGATGATTTCGACAAAGACGAACTGACCCAGGCAGAGGGCAAAGTCCGCTGATCCCGGTTTTTGTGAAAAAACGGCGCGAGGGCTTTATACTCCCGCGCCCGTTTTGCTCTTGAGGACTTATCTCGTGTCCAACGTCGTTGCCGATCATCTCGTGTTGCTCGACCACCTGCGCAGTATCCTGGTCGCCGTAGGTGAGGCCGAACAAGTGCCCGAAGAAAGCCATGCCCTGTTCCTCGAGCGCTTCGACGAACTGCTGGCCTCCCTGCCGATCGATCCTATCGAAAGCCAGTACCTGGGTCAGGACATCCTCACCCAAGTCATCACCCGCTACCCGCAAATCGCCCACCTGATCCCCCGCGACCTGCTGTGGTTCTTCGCCGGCGACTGCCTGCATTACCTCTCCGACGAAGAAATCGACCTGTACCAGGCCCTCGAAGAACGCCGCTACGAAGCCGAACAGAACGATGAACCGTTCGACTGGAACCAGGAAAAACAACTGCTGGCCATGTCCGCACAGGACAGCAAGCACTGATTCTCGACAGGTAATCAAAGGCCCGCATTGGAGATTCCATGCGGGCCTTTTTTCAACATCAAAAACACCCTCACCCTAGCCCTCTCCCGGAGGGAGAGGGGACTGACCGAGGTGTTTAGGCGAAATACGCTGACGTGAGATACCGAGTCGAATGCAGATTCTGAAAAACCCGCAAATTGGCTCCCTCTCCCTCGGGAGAGGGCTGGGGTGAGGGGCGAATCCAACACAGATCCAAAGCAGACCACACGCTTTTCACCACTCAACAATGAGCGTTAGCGCGAGTGCTTTTGATCTTGATCCACGGGCGACGTCGGAAGGCTGAGTGGAGGGATCGATCCCGCAGCGAAGGAACCCGAGCCTGCGAGGGCCGAACGCAGGAGCTAGCGTTTTGGTTACTTTTTGGCGCCTGAAAAAGTGACTCGCCGTAAGGGCGAAACCGCCATCAGCAACACCCGAAGCAACGGATATACACCCAAAACTTCAAAGCAACCCCTCACTCTCCGGCAACTCATACGCCACAGCCGCGTTGCTCCCGCCGGCCGACTTCCCGGGCCTGCCCAACGTCGGCTCCTTCTGCAGACACTCCACCAGATAATCAATAAACACCCGCAACTTCGGCGGCAAATAACGCGTCGGCGAATGCAGCAACCACAACCCGCCATGGTAAGAGGCCAGAAACGTCCAGTCCGGCAACACCTGCACAATCAACTTCTGCTCCAACGCATAACGCGCGGTGAAATACGGCAGACTGCCAATTCCGATGTGCTGCAATACCGCCCCCAACCGCACGCCAGTGTGATTGGCGGCATAGCGCCCCCGCACACCGACCGTGACAGCCTTGCTGCCCTTCTTGAATTTCCAGCGCGCATCGCTCGGGGTTTCACCCAGATAAATACAACTGTGATTGAGCAAGTCATGAGGATGCGTCGGCGTGCCGTGTTCGGCCAGGTATTGCGGCGTGGCGCAGAGCAAATGATCGATAGTCAGCAACTGCCGACCGACCAGCCCGGCCGGCGGACGATCAGTGATACGAATCGCCAGATCGACATGATCATCGATCAGATCGACCTGACGATCCTCCAACAGCAACTCCACATCGACCTTGGGATAGCGGCGCAGAAAATCCGGCATGTGGGGATGAATCACAAAGCGCCCTACCGCCTTCGGCACGCTGACCCGGACCAGACCTTCCGCTTCGTGGGTGAACTGGCCGCTGATCTCCATCACCGATCTGGCCGCACTGACCATTTCCTGGCAACGCTTGAACACCTCTTCCCCGCCATCGCTCAAACGCAGTTTGCGCGTGGTGCGTTGCAGCAAGCGCGTGGCTAACGCCTTCTCCAGTCGGGAAATACTGCGACTGACCGCCGAGGGTGAGGAACCCATCTGCCGGGCCGCTTCAGAGAAGCTGCCGGTCTCGACAACCTTGACGAAAATCGCCATTTCACCCAGCAGCGGCAGCGGAAGATTGATGCTCACAACGCACAAGTCCTTTGATGTTCGAATGGATTATCACGTTATTGCACGATTCATATAATAAAAACAGAACTTCGATCAGGGCATGGAATATGACGCTTCGCCTGTTTTTTCACAGTGATGACCTCAAGGCGAATGTCGAAGTCCTCGACTGCACACCCCACGAGAACGAATTCGCCGTAGTGCTGCGCGCTACTCTGTTCCACCCGCAGGGCGGCGGGCAGCCTTGCGATACCGGCTGGATCGGTGAAAGCCAGGTCTCGCGGGTGGTGCAAGAGCCGGAGCGCATTGTGCATTTCGTCGACCGACCGGTGCCGCTGGGCATGACTGTTATCCGGGTCGATGAACAGCGCCGCCGCTTCAATACGCGCATGCACTCGGCCGGGCACTTGATCGGACATTTCATTCAGGCCATGGGCTGGATGCCGATCAAGGCGCATCACTGGCCGGACGAAGGTCGGGTGCAATTCAAGCCGGGTGATGGCGCTGAAGAGGTCGACGCGCCAACGCTGCAAACCGGCATCGAGCAGTGGATCGAACACGATCTGCCGCGCCTGACCTCACTGCGCGAAGGCGCGCGGGAAATCAGTTTTGGTGAACTGCCAGCCTATGGCTGCGGTGGCACCCACGTACGCAGCCTGAAGGATCTGGGCACAGTCACGATCGCGTCGCTTTCGCAGAAGAAAGGCACGCTGTCCGTCCACTACAGCGTGGATTGAGCATTTCGGACGTTGCCGTCGCGCAGCGTCCGCCGCCGGGGAACCGCAATCGCCGGTTCCGTTGACTATCGATAGATGGACCTAAAACAAATGATGCTAGACGTCGAGCGTCTCGATGAGACGTGCATAAAAAAACTGGCCAACGAAGAAGTCCTCGCCATCCGCGTCAAACGCTTTCTGCCCGAGCCGCTGGCAGTCGAGATTGGCGACAAGATCCTCGCCCCGGGCTTTGAGGGCTACATCAACGCACCGAGCATCGGCCGCATCGGCATGGCCTTTTATGAGGCGGAAAACCAGCCGCTGCTGATCGAGGATTACTTCGAACGCGCCACCCGCAACATCGACGAACTGCGCCAGCGCTGCGCGCCCTACTCTTCGCCGATCGACACCCTGCGCTGCATGCTCGACGAATCCTGGCCCGCCGGCGCGCATCTGGAAAACCTCTACGGGCGCAAGATGTATGTCGGCTTGTCGCGGGTGGTCAAACCCGGCGTGTGCTTTCTCGCCCACCACGACATCTTCGCCAAGGACGCCCCGGACAGTTTTCAGGCACGCAGCCTGGAAGCGCAATTCGCCTGCAACGTCTACCTGAACATGCCCACCGAGGGTGGCGCTTTGCAGATGTGGGACGACGACATCACCCCGGACCAATTCGATGAAATGCGTGGCGACAGTTATGGCATCGAGCCGTCGCTGCTGGGGCCACCAGCGCTCGAAGTGCGCCCGCAGCCCGGCGATTTCATCATGTTCAACTCGCGCCGCATGCACTCGGTGACCCCGGGCGTAGCGGATCCGCGTTTGAGCCTGTCGTTTTTTGTCGGCTATCGCGGCAATGCTTCCCCTCTGACTTTCTGGAGCTGACATGCTTTCCAATTACCTGGGCGAATTTCTCGCATTGGCGACTATCCACTTCCTCGCCGTCGTTGCACCCGGCCCGGACTTCGCCGTGACCATCCGCCAGAGCGTGCGCTTCGGACGCCTCGTCGGCATCTGCACCGCGCTGGGCATCGGCGCGGGGATTTCCGTGCATGTGCTGTATACCTTGCTCGGCGTCGGCGCCTTGATGCACACCACGCCTTGGCTGCTCACCGTCGCCAAGGTTGTCGGCGGTGCCTACATCCTTTATCTGGGCGTCAGCCTGATCCGCAGCAAACCGAAAAGCAGCGTCGAAGGCGAAAAAAACGCTGACGAGCCGCTGGTCGAACAGTCGCTGTTCAAAGCCTTCAGCACCGGTTTTCTGACCAATGCGACCAACCCCAAGGCCACGCTGTTCTTCCTGGCTATTTTCACCACGATCATCAGCGCCAGCACACCGCTGCAGATCCAGGCGTTCTATGGATTGTGGATGTGCTTCGTCAACGCGCTGTGGTTCGTCATCGTCGCGCTTTTTTTCTCCAGCAACAAAGTGCGCCTGCTGTTCATGCGCCTTGGACATTGGTTCGAGCGCAGCATGGGCGTCATTCTGATTCTGTTCGCCGGACGCCTGATGCTGTCGATGTAATCCACCCAAAATAGTCCCGGCCATCACCCGCCGGGACTTTTTCATTTGTGCGTCTCTTTTGCATTTCTGTGCGACAGATCAAGTTTGCGACTCCCTTTCCCAGCGCTCGCAGTGTTAGGTTTACAAAATGTTTCTGTCACAAGCGTCAGAAATACTTTCCCAATCCTTTGCAAAGGAATGCCTGTTCCATGGTCTTTTCCCTGAAAAAACTGGCCGCCGCCACTCTGGTCATGGCCAGCCTCGCCACGTTTACCAGCGCCGCACAAGCCAACATCACTGCCGAGCAAAGCGCAGCGATCCTGAAATCCTTCGACGGCAAGAACCTGGCGGACTTCCGTAGCTTCCTTGGCAGCCTGGCGAAAAGCGACCTGGCCAAGACGGATAAGCTCAACCCGTCCATCAGCGCCTTCCTCGACAACCAGACCCTGAACGCCGAACAGCAGAATGAAATCCACCGTCTGCTGGGTATCTACACTCGAGTGAAATACGGCAAGGCGGCGCTGGAAACCCTGCGTCAACTCGTCGAGATTCCAACCTTCCGCAAGGACGGCGTGGCGCAGCACGACAACCCGGAATTCATCAAGATTGCCGGCGAGATTCAAAAGCTCTCCGAATCCTTTGGTTTGAAATTCCGCAACATCGATAACCGTGTCTACGAAATATCTCTGGACGGCAAAGGCGACGAAGTCGTCGGTATTCACGCGCACGCTGATGTGGTGCCAGTGACCCCGGAAAACTGGGTGCTGAAAGACGGCACCAAGCTCGACCCGTTCAAAGTCACGCTGATTGGCGATCGCATGTACGGTCGCGGTACCGAGGATGACAAAAACGCCATTGTCGTCGCGCTGTACGCCATGAAAGTGATCAAGGACGAGAAGCTGCCGCTGGCACGCAATTTCAAATTGCTGGTCGACACCACCGAGGAAACCAGCGGCGACGCCATCCCGTACTACTTCGAGCGCAACCCGACGCCGAACTACAACATGGCGCTGGACGGCGGCTATCCGGTGGTGATTGCCGAGAAAGGCTACGGCACGGTGATGGCCAACTTCGCCAAGCGCAAAGGCGAAGGCAACGGCGCGGAAATCGTTTCGATGACCGGCGGCAAGGCGACCAACCAGATTCCATCGGCTTCGGTGGTCACCCTGGTAACCGACAAGCCTGCCGAGCTCGCCGCCAGTCTGCAAAAATCCGGCGACGCCTATGCCAAAGCCAACGGTGGCGACTTCCAGGTCGCTGCGAAGGTTGATGGTAAAGACGTGAAACTGACCGTCACCGGGGTTTCTGCGCACTCCTCGGAACCAGAGTCCGGCGTCAACCCGGTCGCCCGGATGTTGAGCTTCATCAACAGCCTGGACGGCAAAGTCGCGCTCAAGCACAACCAGTTCACCGACGCGGCGCGTTATGCCGACGACAACTGGGGGCTGGATTACTCGGGTAAAAAACTTGGCGTGGGCTTCTCCGATTCGTTCATGGGACCACTGACCACCTCGCTGACCTATGTCGGCGAGGACGACAAAGCCTTCAAACTGGCGGTGAACCTGCGGGTGCCGAAGGGTAAATCCCCGGAAAAGCTCAAGGCCGAGATCGCCGAGAAACTGGACGCCTGGAGCAAGAAGACTCACGTTGCCGTGGCGTTCGACTACTCAGTGGCAGAACCGATGTACCGCAATCCCGAAGGTGAGTGGGTCAAGGCGCTGCTCGCGGTGGCCAGCGAAAACCTCGGCATGAAGTCGGAATTCGGTACTTCCGCTGGCGCGACTTCGGTTCACGAATTGCCGAACGGCGTGCAATTCGGCCTGGCGCGACCGGAAGCCAAATACACCGGCCACACCGATGGCGAGTTCAAGACCGTCGACCAGTTCCTGCTGGATCTGCAGATCGTCACGGAAATGATGGGGCGTGTCGGGCAGTTGCCGAAGCTCTGATGCGCTGTTTTAACCCGGTCGCTTGTGACCGGGTTAAACATAAGGAAGGACCCGCATCGGGTCCTTTTTTTTGCCCCCACAAAACGCGCGCGTCGAGGCTGTCAGCCCCCTGAGCAGGTCGGATTTCGATCGCCTGCAACCGTCACCCAACTTCGTTGCACTTGCAATCACATGCAAGCCTTGAGTAAGGTGCAGGCACGACGGAACGTACGGAGATCGTGGAATGATGGGCTTTTCCAGCTTCACTAAGACGCCAGAAACCAGCCTGGCCGCTCAGGCCTGCATCGATAAGATCCGCACAGTTCCACCGCAGCAGATTGCGGGCTCTTCCTCGCCGCTGCTCACCATGGTCGATATCGCCAATCGCCTCGAGAGGGATCCGGGAACAGCCAGGCATATCTGGGTCATCCGCTCCAGCAAACAGAGCCAAACCGCAAATGCCCACACCCGGATCAGCGCCTGGCCCCTGCGTTTGAACGCCACAGCCCGCTCCAGTGAGAGACCGCTGCTGTACCTGACCACTTCGGCAACATCGGCCGAGTTGTGTGCACTTTCCAATGAATCGGCCCATCGCGGCATTCTGTGCAATGACATCGAAACCTTGCCTTCACGCTGGCCCAAGGGGGCTCATCCCTGGGTGCCACTCTGGCTGGTCGCCAACACGCACTGCCTGCCCTTTGACCCCGCCAGCGGCGCCGAAGCGCAGGCCATTACCCTGGCGGCTTTGCAAAGTCTGTATGTGGAAGGCAACGACGGTTTTTATTACATGGCACTTCACGATGAGCCCAGTGACTTCATCGCTCCAACCAACCGACTCAGCGCCAGCGAGGCTTTCAAGGGCATGTACCGGCTCAGCAGCATCGATGTCGATTCAGCGCGCCCTAAAGTGCGCTTGCTCGGGGCGGGGCTGGCGTTGCAGTCGGTGACGACGGCGGCGCAGCTGCTACGCGAGGACTGGGGCGTGGCCAGCGAACTGTGGAGCTGCCCCAGCTATACCCGCCTTGCCCGCGATGCGGACAATGCGCACCGCTGGAATCGCCTGCATCCGCAGATGCCGCGCAGGTCAGCGCATTTGTTCGACTGCCTGGACAACGAGGATTGGCCGGTGGTGGCCGTGACCGGGTATGGCCGGCATGTCGCCGAGCAGATCGGTGCACATGTGAAGTCACGGTTCGTGGCCCTCGGTGCCGACTCGATCGGGTCCGCCATGGGCCGGGTAGATGAGCGCTGGATCGTGGTGCTGGCCCTGCAGGTTCTGGCTGAGGAAGGCGTCATCAGCCGAGCGTTCATCCAGCAGGCCATGGATCGGTACCTGCTCCAATGAAAAGCTCCCTCACTTCGCCCGCCCACTGCTGCGCGCCGCGCTGGCCGCGCGCTCGAGGGCATCGCTGAAAAGCCGTTGCTCGGCGTCGTCAAATTGCGACAAGAACAGTTCGTCCACTGCGCCTTCGTAGATGGCCCACATTTTCTTGCGCAGCGCCTTGCCCTGCTCGGTGATGCTGGCATACGCGCCGCGACCGTCATCGCTGGCGCGGCTGCGGATGACCAGACCTTCGGCTTCCAGGCGGTCCACCAGACGCGTCAGGTTGTAGCGCTCGATGGCCATCACATCCGCCAGTTCGTTCATTCGCCGGCTGCCATCGGGGCCGCTTTCCAGCCCCCATAACGCGTCGTACCAGGCATAGGCCGGAAGCCCGGCGGCCGCCAGCCGACGCTCGATCTCGCGGATCAGGCAGCGGTGTGCCCTGACGAATCTGAACCAGGTATCCGGCTCGTTGGAAGACATGCATCACCTTTTTCATGAAATCGATTTAGTTGCAATTGTAGCGCACGGCAGGCTAAGTTCTTTCACGTAGTTGCAACTGCAACTACAAACTCGAAGGCTGGCGCTGACCCACGCCCCTTGGTCAGGCACCAAACGACTCGGTGCTGCTGCAATGTTCAGGAGACGACAACGATGGCACAACAACCCGCTTTTCTCGACGAGGATCCACAAGAGACTCGCGAATGGCTCGAATCGATTGAGTCGGTGGCGAGTGTCGAAGGACGCCCTCGCGCCCACTATCTGATCGATCAGATGCTGGATTTCGACGCCAACCGTCACGGTGACTTCTACGGGCGCGTGACGACGCCCTACGTCAATACGATCCCGGTCGAACGCCAGCAACCCTACCCCGGCGACCTGGCCGTGGAGCGCCGGATCAATGCCTATATTCGCTGGAATGCGCTGGCCATGGTGCTGCGCGCCGGCAAACATTCGAACGTGGGTGGACACATTGCGTCCTACGCGTCGGCAGCGGTTTTGTACGACGTCGGCTTCGAGCATTTTTTCCGTGGCCGCACCGAGCAGTTCGCCGGCGACATGGTGTACATCCAGGGCCACTCCTCACCTGGCATCTATGCACGGGCGTATCTGGAAGGACGTCTGAGTGAAGAGCAACTGGACAACTTCCGCCGCGAGACCGATCGTGACGGTATCTCATCCTATCCGCATCCACGGCTGATGCCGGAGTTCTGGCAATTCCCGACGGTGTCCATGGGGCTCGGGCCAATTACCGCCGCGTATCAGGCCCGGTTCATGCGTTACCTGGAGGACCGCGGGCTGAAGGAACATCAGGGGCGAAAAGTCTGGGCATTTCTCGGCGACGGTGAAATGGACCAGCCGGAATCCCTGGCGGCGATTTCTCTCGCGGGCCGGGAAAAGCTCGACAATCTCATCTTTGTCGTCAACTGCAATCTGCAGCGCCTGGATGGACCGGTGCGCGGCAACAGCAAGGTGATTCAGGAGTTTGAAAGCCTGTACCGGGCGGCTGGCTGGAATGTACTCAAGGTAATCTGGGGCAGCGGCTGGGATGCCCTGTTGGAGAAGGACAGGACCGGCCTGCTGCGCCAGCGGATGATGGAGTGCGTCGACGGCGACTATCAGAACTACAAGTCGCAGAACGGCGCCTATGTGCGGGAGCATTTCTTCGGCAAATACCCTGAGCTGCTGGAGCTGGTCAGTGACCTGAGCGACGACGACATCTGGAAACTGTCCCGTGGTGGCCACGATCCGGAGAAAGTCCACAACGCCTACGCCGCCGCCATGCGCCACATCGGCGGACCGACCGTGATCCTCGCCAAGACGGTGAAGGGTTTCGGCATGGGCGAAGCCGGTGAAGGCCAGAATATCAACCACCAGCTCAAGAAGATGGGCGACGACGCGGTCAAGGCGTTCCGTGATCGGTTCGGACTGGAACTCAGTGATGATCAGCTCGGCGACATGCCTTACCTCAAACCGGCTGCGGACAGCGTCGAAAGCCTGTACCTGCAAGCCAGGCGCAGCCAGTTGGGCGGTTACATCCCGGCCCGTTTCAATGCCGTGGCACCATTGCAGGTCCCGCCTTTGTCGGCGCTGGATACACAGCTCAAAGGGACTGGCGAGCGGGAGATCTCCACGACCATGGCGTTCGTGCGCATCCTCGGCACGCTGCTCAAGGACCCGAATATTGGCAAACTGATCGTGCCGATCGTCCCCGACGAATCACGTACCTTCGGTATGGAAAGCCTGTTCCGCCAGATTGGTATCCACTCCCACGTCGGCCAGCTCTATACGCCTCAGGACGCCGGCCAACTGAGTTATTACAAGGAGGCCAGAGATGGCCAGATCATGCAGGAAGGCCTGAACGAATCCGGCGGAATTTCTTCCTGGATCGCCGCGAGCACTTCCTACAGCACCCACGCCGTAATGACGGTGCCCTTCTATATTTTCTACTCGATGTTCGGCTTCCAGCGCGTCGGTGACCTCGCTTGGGCGGCAGGTGACGCCCGTGCCCGGGGCTTCCTGCTCGGCGCCACGTCCGGCCGGACCACGCTGATGGGCGAAGGCCTGCAGCACGACGACGGCCATAGCCATGTCCTGTCTTCCACCATCCCCTGCTGCGTGTCCTACGACCCCACTTACGCCTATGAATTGGCGGTGATCATCCAGGACGGGATGCGGCGGATGTACGTCGAAAACGAGGATATCTTTTACTACATCACGCTGCTCAACGAGAACTACGCCCATCCGCCGATGCCCGAGGGTGTCGAGCAAGACATCCTCAAAGGCATGTACCGGCTCAGCGCCATTGCGCAGCCCGCCGAAGGCAAGCATGTGCAACTGATGGGTTGCGGTTCGATCCTGCAGGAAATCGTCGCCGCTGCCCAATTGTTGGAGCGGGATTTTGCCGTCAGCAGTGACGTATGGAGCGTCACCAGCCTGACCGAACTGCGTCGGGAGGGCCAGGATGCCGAACGCTGGAACCTGCTTCATCCACAACAGACGCCTCGCATCAGCCATGTTGAAAGCTGCCTGCAGGATGCACAGGGTCCGGTGGTGATCGCGACCGACTATATGAAAATATTCGCCGACCAGATCCGCCCGTTCGTGCCCAATCGCCGCTTCGTCGCCCTGGGCACTGACGGTTTCGGCCAATCGGACACCCGCGAATCGTTGCGTCGGTTTTTCGAAGTGGATCGCCATTTCATTGCCTTGGCGGCCCTGAAAGCGCTGGCTGACGACGGCGCGATCACACGAGAAAAAGTCGCCGAGGCGATTGTTCTTTATGGGATTGACCCCGAGAAGCAGAATCCTGCAGCTGTATGATTGGGTGATTCCATTGAAACTGGAAAGGCACCCTGCACTGGTTCCAGGGCAGGGTCCTTTTTTTTTGCCGCTACAAAACGCGCACAAACAAAAACGCCGATCATCACTGATCGGCGTTTTTGTGAAATTGGAGCGGGAAACGAGACATAGATACCTACTTTATCTCTTTGAGATACGTGGTTTTTACCAAAATCATGGCGTTTCAATTTGGACTAATTCCATACCCTATCGCGCCGGCGGGCAGCCCCCCCTCTCCAGTCTGGTCGGCGGCGGGTAACGGTGGAATCCGAGACACTCGCGCGGCCTCGCCGACAGCGGCTACTGAAGACATCTGCGCCGTCGAAAACTGCGGGGCCTGGAAGGCCAAATGAGGTATTGAGTAACCGTACCGCTGCGGTTGGCCGAGGTCTCGCGAATTTGCGCCCCTCTTCCACCTAGGATCTCAAGGAGATCCACCGTGATGACAATCATGAATGCGCCCCCATTAACCCTCCCCGGGGCTCCTATACCTGCCCCGTATTTAAAATAATCGCGCACGCTGTCGGAAACCGATCTCGGGGTCACGCGTAGAATACATAGGCTTGAAGCTATCCCAGCGCGAGCTAGGAGAAATCGGCGGCGTGAAAGCCAGTTCTCCGAGGCACTAGGTAAATGTCAGCTGGTCTTCCAGCGCCAACTATCTGGCGACCATTGCGGCGTCCGGGGTGGACATGCTTGTGCTGGCGGGACAACGACATATGGCGTGGCTGACGGCGGATCAGATGGCGCAGACGCAGCGGGATTTGCGGCGCATTCTGCGGTGTTGAAACAACTGCAGCGAGTACCGAGGGATTGTGCAGACAGTGCAGCAGTGGCCGGTTCGCCGGGCTTGCCTTGAGCACCGTCGGCGACGCTCTTATATGCCGTACTCATCCCTATTGTCCGGCACCGCTGTGCAAACGACCGTGAGTCACTACGACGTCCAGCACTCCCTAGCTTCTTGTACCTTTACAGGCAGGGAACTTGGAGCATCCCCAAAACTGACGACCAGCGTGTTTTCCTTTGCGAGCGGTTCGACGCACCATGGACGCGCCGCAGCTTGGGCACGCATTGGCCACCACCGGGCGCGTCGTCACGGGCGCAACCGTCCGCAGGACACTCGATAGCGGTTGAACTTTGCTCGGTGGAACCTGAGTTCTTTTAGGAAGCTCAATCGAGATGGGCGTAGGCGCAGGCACATTGATTCCCAACACCGCACAATCGTGCCCAGCAATAGCCCGCTCCTGCAATGCCTGCTGAAGAGCTTGATCGGGCTTGGTCTTGGCGGAAAGACATCGAGGCACTGAAGCCTGTAAAGCGGCGAAACCCGACTGAATTTTCTTCTGCAACTCAATCTGCTTAGTGGCAAACGTCACGCGGGCCGACTGCTCTGCCTGCACATCAGACGGATCCGGCGTGGCGTTGTAACGAAATTTAGCCTCTTGCTCCTGCCGCCATGCCAACATCTTCGCCGTCAAGGCTTCTCCAAAACCTGGCACTGCTCGAACCGCATACGCGGTAATGTCCGCCGCGGTCTCAATGCCAAACGACGCGAGCGTGGCGGTCTTTCCGGCACCGATACCTGATATGGACGCTCGCCTGATCAGAAACCGATCCAGAAAAACCGTACGCTGGCGATCTTCCCGAGTCACTTTCAGTTGCTTCAACGCCTGAGCGAGCTGCGCTTCGAGCTGGCGATACCGAACCACTGCATCCTCTAGGTCAGCATACAGAACATGCATTTCCCGAAGGCCAATCCGTTGTAGGTAGGCCTGAGACGTTAAACGCACTTTGCTGTCTGCTTCCTGATAGGACTTGCGGAAAGGGGTTGGATCTACCTTTTTAGTGGCGAAAATTCGCGCTAAACCGCCGAAACCCAGAAGGCCCCACAGAACTGCCGCTCCTGGCACGGCAACATAGCCAATCACCGCTGCCAGCAATGCAAAACCACCGATGATTGCAGGGGCCTGCCGCGTGTTCTTCACCCGCGTTACAGCTAAACTGGGCGAGCTAATATTGCCGCTCCAGACCGGCAGCACCTCCGTGGGTGATGGGAGACGTACGGCCCGAATAGCCGTCCACATCCGTTCCAGATCGAACGGACCTGCCACCGGAACATTGCCAACAGCCAGTCCTTGGGGAAACATTTCGACGCCCGACTGACTCGCTAACCGACACCACAAGCAAGTATCTGCCGGACCTGGGAAATAGTGCGTCGGCACATCCGCACATCGACGCAGGCCCGTCTCGAGCCCCTGTAAAAGATGGACCCAAGCCGCCGGATCTGGACGAGACGAGGGTGCGAGCCCAAAAGCGGACTCCAACGCTGCCGCTATTTCCCTTGGGAAGTCTGCCAACATTACGGAACCGGGCGGCGGTGTAGTTCGCGTTTCATCCCGTCGAACTACTGAAAAGGCGAAGCGATGTTGCGCAATCGATTGCCCCAGCGTGAGGTCAGGGCCGTTATAGCGGCCTGCATAGGGGTGCTTACCCATCGCTAACAGCTGGAAAATGGCCACCGCCAGCCCAAAATTATCGTGCGCTTGGGTTCGTATGACAGCTGCGAGGCTGCTCCCGTGAAGCTCGGGAGGTGTGAAGTCTTCGGTTCCGACAACACAGGGATAAGAGTGCCCCTTTAAGTTGAACTGAAAGCTGTCGGCATCAATCAGTGCAACGGTCGCATCCTGCCCTACCAACACACCGGAGTGATTGAGATCGCCGATGACACAACCGGCCTGATGCACAGTGGCAACCGCACGCGCAACGTTCTGAGCTACGCGCACCAGGAATCTGTAGTCCGCTTTGGGGAAATGCAGCTTGCGGGATTTCGGACTGTACAGCTCATGAAGCGCACGGTATCCCGCCACAAGTCGCATGGTAAAACCAAGAAAATTTCCGGAAGCATCAGTCACGACCTCAGACGGAAACGCGACCAGGGTCGTCGCTCCAGCCAACTGCCCGTCGATCATGGCTCTAACTTTACTTTCGCGGGAGCCTCGCAACGCGGTCTTATAGATCTTAACCGCTCGATCTGCGCGCCCGGCCAACGCGAACACATCGCCTTCGCCACCTTTACCCAACTGCTTATCGAGTCGTTCAGTTCTACCGCCGACCTTGACCTGTACAGAGCTCACCGACATGACACCAGAACAAGCGTCTTATCATCATCGGTGCGTTCACAGAGGGCGGGGCTGTCCAGATAGCGTGCGAGTGCACCAGACAACACGACCAGACGTCCCTCAGCACTTTCCTGATCCACCGGTTTAATCATCGGATCAAAAAAACGCGGGAAGGGCTGCTGCGTAGCCTGCTCCAATGCAACTGACTCAAGCCCATCCGAAAACAGCGCGAAGGCGTCATACTCGCGATCCAAGCGATAGATATGAGCACGCACTTCAGGGTCATCGGTGACAAAATAGGTCGTGGCGGCGAACTCTCCATTCTCCGGCCAGCACAGGGCCTCCCAGATACCCGCCTTACGTGCCACCAGCGCGCTATCACCAATTTGCAACGCTAGGACTTGATCTTTGAATACCAGCAGCATCACCAAGGTTGCGGCAAACTGCCGCCGCGTGACTGCACGCGTCTGCGCGACCTTAGCGAGTCGGTCACGCAGCTGATCAATCCAGCCCATGATCATGTCGTCATCCGGCAGCACATCCTGGTCGCTAAACCAGTGGCGAAGACGGCCCATCAAACTACGGCAGGTTAACGTTGCACCTTGTCCGCCGTAGGCGGCGCTGCCTGCGCCATCGGAGACAATCGCACAAAAAACATCCGGAGTGAGGCGCATAACGCTGTAGGCGTCCTGCTTCCTTGTCCCCATTTTCAGATGTGATGTGCCAATGCACGACGCAGCCGCCCAACGCCAATGCGGCTTACTCTGCAACGGCCCACCCCGTCGGTCCTGTCGGATTGACAAGAGGAACAGCATCCCCCGGGTTGGACTGTGATACCGCGCTCAACGAGCTCGATAGCCAAGCGAAGAGCTCTCGAAACGCCAGCCCTTTCAGCTTGAGGGGTTGACGCGTACCTAACCGGGAAAGGGTGGACATCTCGGCACCGTCGACGCCCACGGAATAGAACATGAACTCCTTTCGCTCTTCCCCCTCGTGCACGCGTCGCCGCGCTTCCTGCCAGTCATCCGTCGGCGCTCCGTCAGTAATCAGGAAAACCCAGGGGCGGTAGTACTTCACGCCGTTGGCTCGGTACCGCGCCTTGCGTTCGCACAACAAATCCAATGCACGCTCAACGGCCTCGCCCATTGGAGTGACACCGCTGGCTTCTAACACTTCAGGGAAATACCCATCGACGGTCGTGAAGTCGGTTTGGACATTGACCGGTCCGAAGGTCACCACTGCCAACTCTACCCGCTTCGCCGCCATGGCATCGGCATACAACTCTTCTTTGAAAAACTGCAGCGCATCATTCAATTGCTGGATCGGCGCGCCATTCATGGACGATGACGTGTCCAACAGCAATATGCAGGGGCATCGTTGCTCCGGATTCTCTGCGAATTCGGCGTCCGCAAAAGGTTGCTGCTCAAAATCGGTCATCTTGTCCCCTCTCAATCCCTGACGAAGCTGTCGTATGTAATGGCACGATAGCAGCATGGACTATAATTGGCACAGAATGATACGTACAAGCCCCTTAATATCCGCCCCCAGTGCGCCACTTTTGATCCATGGTCGTGCCGCTTGATCGCGCACCACTTTCAATACCTCTTGGCGCGAGATCTTGGTGAGCAGCTGGAGGTGTTTTCGATGAAGCGAACCGGAACGAAGAAAGAGCCGAAAAGACTTGTTCCCAATGGCTTAAAGACTTCCATTGAGCTCTGTAGATGAATATATGGAGCGGGAAACGAGACTCGAACTTGGTTTTTTATTTGCAACTGCGAAAAAACGCGCACAAACAAAAACGCCGATCATCACTGATCGGCGTTTTTGTGAAATTGGAGCGGGAAACGAGACTCGAACTCGCGACCCCGACCTTGGCAAGGTCGT